>VAZU01000109.1 GCA_005884745.1 Alphaproteobacteria bacterium | reverse complement strand
CCGCTGCGGCGCCCCGCTGCGCGATCGAGCCAACACGCGCATTAGGATGCGGCGCTCGCCATCGGCGCGATGGCGCGATGAGGAGTCTTTGTCTTGATCCGATTGGGCTACAAGGCGTCCGCCGAGCAGTTCGGGCCGAATAAGCTCCTGGAGTTCTCGATCCTCGCCGAAAGCCTCGGCTACGATTCCGTGTTCGTCAGCGATCATTTCCAATCCTGGAAGCACACCGGAGCGCACTCGCCGTTTTCGCTGGCCTGGCTCGGCGTGCTCGGAGCCAAGACCTCGCGGGTATTGATGGGGACGAGCGTGCTCACGCCGACGTTCCGCTATCACCCTAGCGTCGTCGCACAGGCGTTCGGGACGCTCGGCTGCATGTTCCCGGGCCGCATCATTCTCGGGGCGGGAACGGGAGAGTCGCTCAACGAGGTCCCGGCGACCGGGATCCAATGGCCGGAGTTCAAGGAGCGCTTTGCCCGCTTCCGCGAAGCCTTGACTCTGATCCGGCGGCTTTGGCGGGAACAGCGCGTCTCGTTCGAAGGCGAATATTATCGCACCCGGCACGCGACGATCTACGATCGCCCGGAAACTCCGGTGCCCATCTATGTCGCGGCGGCCGGCGCCGTGGTGGCGAAATATGCCGGGCGGACCGCCGAGGGCTTCATCTGCACCAGCGGCAAGGCACCGGAGCTCTATCGCGACACGCTGTTGCCCAACGTCACTGCCGGATTGCAGGCCGCGGGCCGCAGCGATGGCATCGACCGCATGATCGAAATGAAGGTGTCGTTCGACGCCGACGCCGCGCGCGCGACCGAGGACACCCGCCACTGGGCGGCGCTGGCGCTCGCGCCCGAACAGAAGACCTCGGTCGAGGACCCGCTGGAGATGGAACGGCTTGCCGGAAAACTTCCGGCGAGCGAGACCGCGAAGCGATGGATCGTCTCGACCGATCCCGAGGAGCACGTCGAGCGGCTCCGAGAATATGTGGAGCTCGGATTCCGTCATCTGGTGTTCCACGCGCCGGGGCCCGATCAGGAACGCTTCCTGCGGCTCTATGCCAAGGAAGTCCTGCCGCGGCTGCGCGCGCGCTTCGGGTAGCGAAATGCGGGCGCGAGACAGCCGGCGCGGGCGGATCGATCGGCTCGTATGACATCTCCAACCCGCATCGAGCTGATCGGCGTGCCCGATGTGCCGCTGGTGGGACCGGGCGACGATCTCGCGGCAATGATCGCGGACGCGCTCGAGCGAAACGGGCTGCGACCCTCCGCCGGCGAAATTGTGGTCATCGCCCACAAGATCGTTTCCAAGGCCGAAGATCGCTTCGTCGATCTCGCCAAAGTCCAGCCGTCGGATCGTGCGCTGGCGATCGCGGCCGAGACCGAAAAAGACCCGCGGCTCGTCGAAATCATCCTGTCGGAGTCGACGCGCGTCGTGCGCCGGCGCGCGGGACTGCTGATTACCGAGCACCGGCTCGGATACGTGATGGCGAATGCCGGGATCGATCAGTCGAACGTGGCGCCGGACGGCGGCCGCGTTCTGCTGCTGCCGCGCGATCCGGATCGATCCGCCGAGGCGCTGCGTCAGCGCTTCTCGGCACATTACGGCTGCGAGCTCGCGGTCATCATCAACGACAGCTTCGGCCGGGCCTGGCGCCGCGGCACGGTCGGCATCGCCCTGGGAGTGGCGGGCGTTCCCGCCTCGCGCGACTTGCGCGGCCAGGCCGACCTGTTCGGCCGCAAGCTGCAGGTGAGCGTCGTGGGGTTCGCCGACGAGATCGCCGCCGCGGCCTCCCTCATCATGGGTCAGGCCGCCGAGAAGCTGCCGGTCGTCCTCGTCCGCGGACTTGCGTGGACCGAGGCGCCGACCCCGGCACAGTCTCTGGTCCGGCCCGCGGCCGAGGACTTGTTCCGATGAATGCCTCCGCACCGGCGTTGCATTCTCGGGACGGACCCGTGCTCGCGCTGTCGGGCGGCATCGGCGGCGCGAAGCTGGCGCTCGGATTGAGCCGCATCCTGCCGCCCGGAGAGCTCGTGGTCGTGGCCAATACCGGAGATGATTTCGAGCACCTCGGGCTGTCGATCTCGCCCGACCTCGACACGCTGATGTACACCCTCGCCGGCATCGACAATCCCGAGACCGGGTGGGGATTGCGGTCGGAGACCTGGACCTTCATGGCGGCGCTTCGCGCGCTCGGCGGGGAAACCTGGTTCCAGCTCGGCGACGGTGATCTTGCGACCCACGTCGAACGTACCCGGCGGCTCGAAGCCGGCGAGACCTTGTCGCGGATCACCGACGATTTCTGCCGCCGGCTCGGCGTGCAGACCAAGATCCTGCCAATGAGCGACGACAAGGTTCGCACGCGCGTGCGCACCGCGGCGGGCTGGCTCGCGTTCCAGGATTATTTCGTGCGTCGGCGTTGCGAACCCGCCGTTGCGGAGCTGGCATACGAGGGCGCGGCCGCGGCTCGTCCTCACGCGGAGTTTCTCGCTGCGCTGGCCGACCCGCGCTTGCGGTCGGCGGTGATCTGTCCGTCCAATCCGTTCCTGAGCATCGATCCGATCCTGGCGCTGCCCGGCGTGCGCGCGGCGCTGACCGCGTGTCCGGCTCCGGTCGTGGCGGTGTCGCCGATCATCGCCGGCCGTGCCGTGAAGGGACCTTGCGCCAAGATGATGACGGAGCTCGGGCTGCCGGTGACGGCGGCCGCAGTCGCCACGCATTACGGCGATGTGATCGACGGCTACCTCGTCGATCACGGCGACGCGGGCACCGTCGCCTGTCCGGGTGTTGCCGTGGCGACCGCCGCGACCCTGATGACGTCGCTGGCCGACCGCGAAGCGTTGGCGCGCGACGTGCTGGCATTCGCGGATTCGCTGCGCCGCTCTCGTGCCGAAGCGGCGGGTGCGCCGGCGTGAACGCCCGCGACATCTGGGCCGTGGTCCCGATCAAGGACACCGCGCAGGCCAAGCAGCGGCTTAAGGACGCGGTCCCGGCGGAGCTGAAACCTCGCCTCGCCCTGGCCATGGCGGAAGATGTGTTGTCCGCGCTGGCGGCCGCGCCCGGATTGACCGGAATGGCGGTGGTCACCCTCGATGCCGCGGCGAGCGAGCTTGCCCGGCGCTATGGCGCGCGGCTGATTACTGCCGGCGCGCTCGACGGGCAGACCGGCGCCGTGCGCGCGGCCGCGCGCGAGCTCGCGCGCGAGGGCCGCACCGCGATGTTGACGATTCCCGGCGACGTTCCCCTCGTCACGCCCGACGAAATACGCGAGCTGATCGCTGCCCACGACCGCACGCCGGACTTCGTCATCACGCCGGCCCATGACGGGCGCGGCTCGAATGCGGTGCTGTGCGCGCCGCCGGAGCTGGTCCCGCTGCAATTCGGCGACGACAGTTTCGTGCCGCATCTGGCCGCGGCAAGGCGCGCCGGCGTCGAGCCGAAGATCGTCCGCCTTGCCGGGATTGGGCTCGACATCGACAATCCGCGGGATCTCGCCGCATTCCTGAAAATTCCTTCGCGCACCCGCACCCGCGCCCTGCTGCGGGATGCCGGCATCGACGGGCCGTGATGGCGGTGCTGAGGTCGAGAATTGGGTCCCGTTGTAAAGCGGGCGGGCCGAAGCTAGCTTATGATCCGTTGTGCTCGACGCGGTGAACGCGGACCGCAACGGAGCAGGCGAACCGGAGAGGCAACACCATGGCGGCGATTCCCGACAAATATCTCGATCTGCTGCAGCAGAAGAAGGCGTTCGCAAATCTGGCGACCCTGATGCCGGACGGATCGCCGCAGGTGACGCCGGTCTGGTTCGATTACAAGGACGGGCGCATTCGCGTGAATACGGCGAAGGGCAGGGTGAAGGCGCGCAACATGAAGGAAGGCGCGCCGGTGGCACTGGCGATCATGGATCCCGATAATCCGTATCGCTACGTCCAGGTTCGCGGACGCGTCAAGCGCGTCGCCGAGCAGAACGCGGACGCCCACATCGATACCCTCGCAAAAAAATACCTTGGCAAGGACAAATATCCCTGGTCCCGCCCCGGCGACGTTCGAGTGACCTACGAGATCGAGCCGACCTCGGCGTCGGGCATGAGCTGAGCCGGGAACACTGCCGCACCGGCTGATTGCCATCCCGCGGCGTGCTTGTGCTCAAATCGAAGCCGACATGAGCGATCCGGTGTCCCGCCTCATCACCCGTGCCGCGTATGGCGCAAGCCAGCTGTCGCGCGTCGCCTGGTATGTCGGACACGGCCTGGCCATGCGCAGGCTTTCGGACCAGGTGCGGCGCGGCGGCGAGAGCACGCGGCCTCGCCCCCGTACCGATCGAGCCGTGCCCGACCGCAGACGGTTGTTCGCCGATATGGCGGTCCTGTTCAGGCAAGACCTCGCCAACGTCGAGGCGGGCATCTATCCCTTGCCGGCGGATCACGACGGCTCGCTGGCGACCCTGCTGCGCCGCTCGCGGCTATTCTTCGAGGACCTGCCCGACGTCCACCGGCGCCGCGAGAGCGGCGCCCGCGACGAAGTGCTGACGGCCGAAACCAGCGGGAAGCGGCCGCGCTATTATCTGCAGAACTTTCATTTCCAGTCGGGCGGCTGGCTGACCGAGGACTCGGCCCGGCGCTACGACACCCAGGTCGAGGTGCTGTTCCAGGGCACGGCCAACGCCACACGCAGGCAGGCGCTGCCGCAGCTCCACGAGATTTTCGCCGGACGCGATCAACGCCGGATGCGGCTGCTCGACGTCGGTTGCGGCACCGGTCGTTTCCTGGACATCGTCAAACAGGTCTGGCCGCGGCTTCCCGCCGTCGGTCTCGACATGTCCGAGGCTTACGTCAGGGAAGCGAAGCGGTATTTGCGGCGCTGGGCGCGCATCGACCTTGTCGTCGGAAACGGCGAAAAAATTCCAATGCCGGACGATAGCCAGGATGCGGTGACGAGCATCTTCCTGTTCCACGAATTGCCGCCCAAGGTGCGGCGCACCGTGTTCGATGAATTCGCCCGGGTGCTCAAACCCGGGGGGCGCCTGATCCTGGTGGATTCGCTCCAGCGCGGCGATGAGCCGGATTATGAGGGCCTGCTCGAACTCTTCCCGCAGAGTTTTCACGAGCCGTATTACGCGAGCTATCTCGAGGAGGATTTCGGCGCGATCGCGCGCGCGCGCGGTCTCACCCATACCCGCGACCGGAACGCCTTCGTGTCCAAGGTGATGATATTCGACAAGCCGGCAGCACGAGCGCTCGCCGCGGCGAGAAAAACGTAAAGCATCCGGCCGGGAAAGACCCTGCCCGGCGCGCGGAATTGCCTGCCGCCCGGCCTGGAAGGGACGAAAAGGCCGGCCGCCCGAGCGATATCCCGGTTCATTGCGCCTGCAGAAGCGGGATTCGCGCCAAACCTCCACATCCCGGGCAAAAATTTTGGAATTTTTCACGGATCGGAAATGACCGGACCGCGTTGGGAGAGGAACGACGGGTGTGGTCCCGCGCGAGCCGGACCGCACCGCGACCGCGGCACCCGACATGACCAATATCCCGACCGAGCTGTTGCGAACGCTGGTCACACTGGTCGAGCTTCGCAGCTTCACCAAGGCCGCTCACGCTCTCGGTATGACGCAGCCGGCGGTCAGCGCGCAGATCAAGCGCCTGCAGGTCCTGCTCGGGGGCGAGCTTCTCGACAAAAGCGCTCCCGGCGTGGCGCTCACGCCAAAAGGCGAAGGCGTAGTCCAGCACGCGCGGCGGCTGCTGTCCGTCAACGACCACATCGTCGGCATGGCAAGACCGCGGTCCCCATCGGGGCTGCGGATCGGCATTTCGGACGAGGCACAGAGCGTGATGCTGGGTCCGGTGCTCGGCGCATGCCGCCGGGGCGCGCCGGGATCGTTCGAGATTCGCGGCTCCGACGATGTGTTGCGCGACCTCGGGCAGGGCGAATTGGACCTGGCGATTGCGCTGGGCGAGACCGCCGCGAGCCCGGGAGCGCGCCATCGCTGGACCGAACCCCTGGCCTGGGTCTGCGCCCCGGGGCTTGCTTTCGATCGAGCCGCTGCGCTGCCGCTCGTTCTCGGCGATGGCGCCGGGGAAGTTACGCGACTCGCGACTGCCGTGCTCGACCGGAGCGGCACGGAATGGGAAGCGACTTGCCGCGTCCCAGGCCCTCTCGGCTGCGCGGCCGCAGTTGCGGCCGGGCTCGGGATCGCCGCAACGCTGCAGCGCTTCGCGCCGGCCGAGCTCGCCACCTGCGAGGATCCCCGCCTGCCGCGCCT
>VAZU01000108.1:5822-8951 GCA_005884745.1 Alphaproteobacteria bacterium | reverse complement strand
CGAACGCCGCGACTTCCGTGGGCGTGGCCACGCCCAGCAGAATGCCGCCGATCAGCATGCCCGGCATCAGCAGCGGCAGCACCGCGCCGACGCCGGCGCGGAACATCGCGTCGAGCGGAGCGCGCGCAACCCGCGGGGCGCCGGCGCGGCGGGCGCGCCAGTAGATCAGCGCCATGAGGCAGAGCGCCATCACCGCCGCCGGCGCCAGCCCGCCGATGAACATGCCCGCCACCGACACATTGGTGATCGAGCCGACGATCAGCATGGCGATGCTGGGCGGCACCGTCTCGCCCATGATCGCCGACGCGGCCAGCACGGCGGCACCCTCGGCGGCGCCGTGGCGCTCGCGCAGCTCATCGCGCATCACCGTGCCCACGGCGGCGACGTCGGCGGGCTTGGAGCCGGACAGGCCGGAGACGACGTACATGCTCGCCACCGTGACCTGCAGCAGCCCGCCGCGCAAATGACCTACCAGCGTGTAGACGAACCGGACCAGCCGTACGCTGATGCCGCCGCGCTCCATGATGAGGCCGGCCAGGATGAAGAACGGCACGGCGAGCAGGATGAAATTGCCAGTCCCGTTCACCATGGTCTGGGGCAGCACGACGAGCGAAGCGGCGTCGGTTCCCCACAGGTAGGTGGCGGTTGCGAGCAGCAGCACGAAGCCGACCGGTACCCCGGCGAAGATCGCGGTGAAGAACAGCGCGAGCGCCGCGAGGATCGCCGCGTCGCCCCCGAGCTGCGGCAGCCAAAAATCGCGGGTCGCCGCGGCCGCCGCCATCACCCCAACAAAGGCGGCGCCGACGCCCCAAGCCATTCTGCCGTGCTCGCCGCGCAGGTTGGCCAAGGCGTAGAGTACGAGCAAGGCCATGCCGACCGGGAGCGGCAGCGCGATCATCGCCGCGGGGAGTTGCAGGATCGGAGTCCGCTCGTTCCAGCTCGAGGCGATGAATTCCGCCGAGGCGATCCCGGTCAGCCCGGCGACGAACAGCACGACGATGTCGGCGAGGGCGAGGCAACCGCGCTCGCCGCGCTTGGAAACGAGGTTGAGCACGACGCGCACGAACGCGTGGTCGCGGCGCCGGTAGGCGACGGCGCCGCCGATGAACGCCAGGATCGAAAGCGACAGTCGCGCGGCCTCGTCGGCCCAGAGAAACGATTGCTGGAAATAGGCCCGCGCCAAGACATTGGCCAAAACCAAGCCTAGTTCGCCGAGCAGCGCGGCCACGAGGATGGACTCGGCTAATGTGTCGACGCTACGCAGCAGGATTCCGTTCGGCGCCGCGCGCGGCGCCGGCTGCTCACCGGAGGCTATTCGCGCCTGAAGCCCGATGTCTGCGGACGAAACGAGCGCCTCGATTGGATTGTGCGGTCTCATGCGAGGAATTCGCGCCAACTCGGGACTAGTATATTAGTATACCTGTCCCGTGCGCAACGGCGTAAGCGCGTCGGGTGCATCCGCGCAGGGGCTTCGGCCGATGCACGACGAGGCGGTGGCCGACCAGACCATTTCGTTGGCCGCTGAAATTGTCCGCGGGTCGACGCGCATGGTTTCGTTCGGCGCGAACCGTTGCAGGTCCGCCACCTTCTCCCAGCCCAAGGACGCGAGGCTCTCTGTCGGTATCCGGAAGGTCGGCCAGGCATTTGCGTTCCCTGCGGGAAGCACGGAATTTCTTGTTGAAAAGCCGCAACGAACCGGGCTAGTACAGCAGGTCTTGGAACTCTCGGGAGAGCAATGATGGCGACCGGAAATGTGAAATGGTTCAACCCGACGAAGGGGTATGGCTTCATTCAGCCGACCGATGGCGGCAAAGATGTATTCGTGCATATTTCCGCGGTCGAGCGAGCCGGGCTCAGCACCTTGAATGAGGGTCAGCACGTCGAGTACGAGCTTGTCAGCAATCGCGGCAAGACGTCCGCGGAGAACCTCAAGGTCAAATGAGACCTTTGGCCATTGCGGCCATGCAGTCCGCGAGAAGACCACTGCCCAACGAGTGATTTTTTCGCCGAGACATGATCGGCGAACCGTTCAACGAAGGCGCCCCATCTCGACCGACGAAGGCGAAAGGCCGGCGGCCGCGGGACGGTCGAGGCGTTCCGCCCGTCGCTTCGTGCTTGCGCAAGTGCCGCCGAGCCACCATCTATGCCAGGACGGTGCCGAAAGGCTCGCCGTCGGAAGCGGTCACGATCTCGAGTCCGGAGCGCCGGATGTACGCGCACTTTCTCGGTCGTGATCGTTTTGCTTGTTCCGGAAGCCTGGCACCGAGGGGCCGCCTCCGCGGGCGACGGGAAACGGCTCGGGGACCCGGGCGAGTCCCCGAGGCGGAAAATCCGCGACCAAACCCAAGGCTTATGCTAGAATCACCGCGATCATCCCTCGTGTGATCGAGGGCAAATCCGAGTGCGAACGCCGGCGCGCAAAGCCCTGCGTCCGCCCGGCGCGAGCTTGCAACGGTACCGTTCCTGCAGTCCCGGCGCGCCGAGCAGAGAGCAGCGCATCCGCGCGCGGCCCTCGCCGTCAATGGAGATGCGCATGACCACGCATCGGTTTCGGGTGGGTCAAAAAGTTCAGTTGAGCCGCGGCTATCCGTTCCGGATGGCAGCGGACGGCTTCTACGAGGTCGTTCGCCAGCTTCCGGACAACGCCGGTGAGTTCTATTACCGGATCAAGAGCTCGCGCGAAGCGCACGAGCGGGTGGCCAAGGAAAGCGAACTCGAGAAGGCATGAGCCCCGTGCGTGCGGGCGCTACCGGCGCGTTCCAGGCTCGGTTGCGGAGCATGGGATCCGGAAGAGCACGCAGCTTTGTCCGTCGTTGGTAATTTGCTGATGGAGCCGCACATGCCGATATGGCCCGGCAGTCGTGTCAAGCCGCTGTGGAATCCGATCTCGAGCGCGCCTTTGGACCATGCATTGGAGGTCCAGGTCGCCGATGGTTTTGGTTGCTATGCGCTGAAATTCCCTTGCCGGCTGACCAAGTCCGGCTGGGTGAACGCCGAGACCAACACGGCGCTCGCGGTGGAACCCATCGCTTGGCGGCCCCGCGCCAACCGGCGCTGATCGCGACTGCCCGAGTCGGCGCTTCGGCGTCCAAACTTCCTGCCGTCATCGCACCAGCGGTCTTCCTGCCG
>VAZU01000108.1:0-5816 GCA_005884745.1 Alphaproteobacteria bacterium | reverse complement strand
CCATCGCGGAACGAGCCATGGACTTCGGCGGCGAGCGGTCGTCGGCCGTGCCCGGTTTGCGATTTTCCGGCGATCTGGACCCGGTAGTCGATCGGCGGCAAACTCCGCTTGCCGATCGCAGACACGGAGATGAGATGCCATGTCGGGCCGCAAGCTCAATCGGGACGACCTGCGCAAGGCCGCCGAGAAATACAAGAATTGGGGCAAGTGGGGGCCGGACGATGAGATCGGCACCCTCAACTATACGCAGCCCGAAGACATCGTCGCGGCGGCGCGCCTCGTCAGGAAGGGCAAAGTGATCTCGCTCGCGCTCAATTTCGATCAGCATGGACCGCAGGGCGCGAAGAGCAAATATCCGGCAATGGGACGCATCAATCCGCTGCACGTCATGTTGCGCACCGGGACCGATGCCTATTCGGGCGTGCTCGACCATCGCGGCATCCGCGCCGCCGACGACCTCGTCGTCATGCCGCTGCAATGCGGGACGCAATGGGACGGTCTGGGCCACGTGTTCTACGAGAGCTCGATGTGGAACGGTTACGATTGCCGCGAGGTCACCTCGGCCGGTGCGCAGAAATGCGGGATCGAGAAGACCAAGCAAAAGATGGTCGGCCGCGGGATATTTCTCGACGTCGCCCGCGCGCTCGGCAAGGACGTGCTCGAGGACGGCTACGCCATCACCGGGGAGGATCTCGACCGCACCGCTGCGTCCTGCGGCGTGAAGGTCAAGCGCGGGGATTTCGTCGTGGTACGTACCGGACAGATGGAGGCGAAGCTTAAGACCGGAAGCTGGGACGGCTATCCGGGCGGCGATGCCCCGGGGTTCTCGTTCGAGACGCTCGAATGGATCCACCGCGCCGAAATTGCCGCGCTCGCCAGCGACACCTGGGGCTGCGAGGTGCGGCCGAACGAGACCGAGCCGGGCATCAATCAGCCCTGGCACTGGATCACGATCCCGATCATGGGACTGACGATGGGCGAGATCTTCTACGTCGCCGACCTGGCCAAGGATTGCGCCGAGGACCGCGTCCATGAATTCCTGTTCGTCGCCCCGGCGATCCCGATCACCGGCGCGGTCGGCTCGCCGACCAATCCGCTGGCGATCAAATGAGGCGCTTGGCAAGGCGACCCATCGCCGCCAATTTTCCGAAGATTTGAACTGCTGGCTCAAGCCGCCCTTAGCGGGGAGATAGGTATCTTCCCGCCACGGATACGTCCGCTCAGGGGGTCAGCCATGAACGGGCTCTGGGTCGGCTTGGGCAAGAAAGCGCCCGGCGCGCAATCGCCGGTCGCGCGGCCGTGGCCCGCTAAACCCATGCGCAAATCTCTGACCGGTCTGCCGATGTCCAGGCTTCCGATTGCGTCGATCGCAAGGCTTTCCCGAACCGTTGCGCACCTGCGCAATGGTACCGGGATGGTTCGGGCGTTCGCCGCAAACCAGAGCGGCGCGACCATGATCCTCGTCGCGCTTTGCCTGCCGGCTCTGGTCGGCGCAATGGGGCTCTCCGCCGAGGTTTCCTATTGGTATCTGCGCCAGCGAGCGATGCAGAACGCCGCCGATGCCGCCGCGATCGCCGCGGCCACCAACGGCACCTCGGGATATGCCGCCGAGGCCAAGGCGGTGGCGGCGCAATACGGATTCCACGACGGCAGCGGCAACATTGTCGTCGCCGTCAGCAACCCGGCGACCGCGGCGGGCTGCACGTCCAATTGCTACAGCGTCACCATATCCGACAAGGTGCCGCTCTTCCTCTCGGAGGTGGTCGGCTATCTGGGAACCGCCACGGCGAACAAGAAGGGCGCGACCGGGCTTTCCGCCGCGGCCGTCGCCACCAGCGCGAATGCCATTTCGTATTGCATCCTGGCGCTGGCCGGCAGCGGCGCCCAAGGCATCGCCTCCAACGGCGTTCCGAACGCGAACCTGCGAGGCTGCGACGTCATGTCGAACACCAGCGCCACCTGCAACGGCCACAATCTCAACGCCAACGTCGGCAGCGCGCATTCGACCAACAACGGCTGCGGCATCGTTCAAAACTCCAACGTGCCGGTGATCATGGATCCATATTCCAGCCGCGCATCGTATATTCCGGCGGATAACTGCGGCGGCACGTATTACCAGGAGCCGGCGAAAAACAAGGACCCGGCGCTGCCGTCGTCGAACCAAATGAGCGGTTCCCAGAATTGGAGCCAAAAGATCATCTGCGGTGACCTGCAATTAATGGGCGATACCACGATCAATGTCGCGAACGGCCTCCTGGTGATCGAAAACGGCCAGCTCGACACCAACGGCTACACCTTGCAGACGCCGAGCGGCTCGGGACTGACCGTCGTGTTCACCGGGTCGAACAATGCAAGCTACCAACACATCCCGACCGGCGGCGGCACGTTGGACATTGCGGCGCCGTCATCCGGCGCCTGGAGCGGCATAGCGATCTATCAAGATCCGAATCTGACCACCAATGTCGACGTTTCCTACGCCGGCAACAGTCCGACGTGGGAACTCAGCGGGATGGTCTATTTGCCCCATGCCAGCGTCAGCTTCAGCGGCGCCGTCAACAAATCCAGCCATGGCTCGTATTGCTTCGGCATGGTGATCGACAATATCACCGTCAACGGCACCGCCGACATCTTCGCCGGCGACGATCAGTGCTCTTCCTCCGGCCTCGTGCTGCCCTCCGGAGGGGCTCGGGGCACCCTGACCGACTGAAACTGATGCAGCCCGCAGCAACGCCGATGCAGAGACGATGGGCAGCGGTCCGCCGTAAGGCTCGTGCGCTGCGCGGCGAAACGCGGGCAACGGCCGCGATCGAATTCGCCGGAGCGGCCTCGCTGCTGAGCGTGGGCCTCCTGAATGCGGTCGATGTCGGCTATTACATGTATCAGCGGATGCAAGTCGAGAATGCCGCCCAGGTGGGCGCGCAGGCGGCGTGGAAGACCTGCACTCAGAGCATGCTGCCGGCGACGCAGAATTGCTCGGGGCTGAATATGGCCATCGCCGCGGCGATCCACAGCACGTCGCTGGGAACCGCCGTCGGACTGGCATCCGGCTATCCGGCGGAGGGCTATTACTGCGTCGACGGCTCGGACGCGCTGCAATCCGTCGGCAGCCTGTCCAGCAGGCCCGCGGATTGCTCGGCGGCGGGAAACGCCAGCGCGACGCCCGGCGATTACATCCAAGTACGCGTGAACTACAGCTATGCGCCTTTGTTCCCCGGAATCACGGTGATGAGCGCCACCGGCATCTCATCCATCACCATGACCAGCTGGATGCGTTTGGGGTAAACCATGCGCTTCGCTCGTGCCACGAGCCTTGTCGGATGCGAGCGCGGAGCGATGGCCGCGGAATTCGCCGTGCTGTTTCCCGCACTCGTCGGCACGCTGCTCGGCATCATCTGGGCCAGTCTGCTGGCCTACTCGGCCGCGAGCCTGCATTACGCCGTGGAAGGGGCGGCGCGGTGCTACTCGGTCGAAAGCCGATGCGCCAGCGCATCCGCCGCGCAGAGCTACGCCCAGAGCCGCTATTACGGCGCCAACGTCCCGACCTTCACCGCGTCCACGTCTTCCTGCGGGCATCAGGTCAGCGCAACGGTGAACGTCGCGTTCAGCCTGGCTCTGGCAAGCTGGAAGGTCCCCCTGAGCGCGACGGCCTGCTTCCCATAGGGTGGAACCGGCGCTCTGCACTGGTCACTGCGCCCGCAACTCACCGGCCTTGCCTTTTTTCCACGAAACATCGCCCGTCGGGTCGAAGCGCCATGCTGGACATGGCGCTCGGCAACGTGAATCAATAATGGAAAGCGGAGCCGGCCCCGGAGGGGGACAGCATGGACACAGCACGCGCGGCAGACCGCAAGCTCGCGATCGCGACCAACCCCGGCCAAAAGGCCACCGGCGCCCGGGTGCTTGCCGACATGCTCGCAGGCTACGGCGTCAGCCACGTGTTCATGGTTCCGGCGGTGCTGCGACGCACCATGGCGGAGCTCGAGCGCCGTACCGCGATCCATCGCATTCAGACCCATGGCGAGAAGGCTGCCGCCTATATGGCGGACGGCTACGCCCGCGCCTGCGGCAGGCCGGGCATCTGCATGGCCCAGCACGTCGGCGCGCTCAATCTCGCGGCGGGTTTGCGGGACGCATATCTTGCCCACTCGCCGGTGCTGGCGTTCACCGGCGGCCGCGATTCGCGCACCAAGTTCCGCAAGCTTTATCAGGAAGTCGACGACGTCCCCGCGTTCGAGCAGGTGACCAAGTTCAATGCCACGGTCGATGCTGCCGAGCGCATTCCCGACCTGGTGCGGCAGGCGTTCCGCGTCGCGGTCTCGGGCGCGCCCGGCCCGGTGCACCTGCAGTTCCGCGGCAACGAGGGTCAGGTCGACGCCGATGAAGCCGAGATCGAGGCGATCTGCGAGCCCATGTTCTCGCGGGTGCCGCCGTTCCGGCCGGAGCCCGAGCTCGGCAGCGTGCGCCAAGCGTTGGCCCTGCTCGAGCAAGCCGAGCGCCCCGTCCTGGTCGCCGGCGGCGGCGTGCGGGCTTCCGGCGCGGCGGCGGAACTGGTCGCGCTTGCGGAAAAGCTTGCCGTCCCGGTCGCGACCTCGCTCAACGGCAAGGACGTCATCCGGGGCGATCATCCGCTCGCGGCCGGCGTCGTCGGGACCTATTCGCGCGAGAGCGCGAACCTCCTGGTCGCGCAAGCGGATCTCGTGTGCTTCATCGGCACGGCGACCGGCGGCATGACCACCAACATCTGGAATTGCCCGAAGGTGGGGGTGGCAGCGATCCAGATCGACATCGATCCCGAAGCGCTCGGGCGCAACTACCCGCTCCGCGCCGCCGTGCTCGGCGACGCGAAGGCCGTGCTCGCGCGCATGGTCGAGCACGCCGATGCCGCGACCGCCAAGCGGCGATCGGCCTGGATCGCAACGGCGCGTACGCTGTGCCGGGATTGGCGCGAGAAATACCGACCGATGCTCGAATCCAATGCCGTGCCGATCCGTCCCGAACGGCTGTGCAACGAGCTCACCCAGCATATGCCGGACAACGCCATCGTGCTCGCCGACACCGGACATGCCGGCATGTGGATGGGCGGCATGTTCGATCTGAACCGCGAAAACCAAAGCTACCTGCGCAGCGCCGGGCACCTCGGCTGGGCGTTCCCGGCCGCGCTCGGCGCCAAATGCGCGGCACCGCAGCGCCCGGTGGTGGTCTTCACCGGGGATTCCGGTTTTTGGTATCACATCGCCGAGATCGAAACCGCGGTGCGATGGAACATCAACGCCGTGACCGTGGTGAACAACAACGGCGGCGGCAACCAGTCGAAGCGCGGGTTCGACCGTGCCTATGGCGGGCAGCAGACCGAGCAGGCCCGCGAGCTGTGGACGTTTCGTCCCGTCAATTTCGCGCGAATCGCCGAGGAGATCGGCGCGTTGGGGATCCGGATCGAGCGGCCGAGCGAGCTGTCGCCGGCGCTCTACCGCGCCGTCGAAGCCGACCGCCCGGTCGTGCTCGACGTCGTCACCGACATCGAGGCGCTGGCACCGCTCGCCGTCTGAGGAGGGAAGTCGAACGATCGATATCGAGCGGACGCCCAGCCCGCCCTCCGCCGCCTCCGCGCGCTAGTGCAGCTCGACCCGGCGACCCGCGGCAGGTCGTCGCGGCGGGCTCATGGCATCGAATCTTGCCCGCTGCTCCTCGGTCAAAGAAACGTAGAATCGGTTCAGCGTCCCGCGCAGGACCGTCACCGCATACACGATCGCGGTGAGTCGCTCGTCGACCGCCTCGAGCCGCGCCATCGGCGTGAGCGGCGCCGGTCCGGCAAGACA
>VAZU01000107.1:11944-16860 GCA_005884745.1 Alphaproteobacteria bacterium | reverse complement strand
TTTCGGCGTGCGCGGCGAGATCATCAATGCCCATCCGGGCCCGGTGGTCACGCTCTACGAGCTCGAGCCGGCTCCCGGCATCAAGTCGTCGCGGGTGATCGGGCTGTCCGACGACATCGCGCGCTCGATGAGCGCGCTCTCCGCCCGCGTCGCGGTGGTGCCCGGCCGCAATGCCATCGGCATCGAGCTGCCCAACCCGCGGCGCGAAAGGGTTTATCTGCGCGAGCTGCTCGCGAGCGAGGGTTACGCCACCAGCGGCGCCAAGCTGCCGCTCTGCCTGGGCAAGACCATCGGGGGCGAAGCGGTGATCGTCGAGCTGGCGCGCATGCCGCATCTCTTGATCGCCGGCACCACCGGCTCGGGCAAATCGGTCGCCATCAACACCATGATTCTCAGCCTCGTCTATCGGCTGCGCCCGGAGGAATGCAAGCTGATCATGGTCGATCCGAAAATGCTCGAGCTCTCGGTCTATGACGGCATCCCGCATCTGCTCACTCCGGTCGTGACCGATCCCAAGAAGGCGGTGGTCGCGCTCAAATGGGCGGTGCGCGAGATGGAGGAGCGCTACAAGAAGATCTCCAAGCTCGGCGTGCGCAACATCGAGGGCTACAACGCCCGCGTCGCCGAGGCGCTCGCCCGGGGCGAGACGCTGACCCGCACCGTGCATACCGGCTACGACCGCGAGAGCGGCGACGCCATTTACGAGAAGGAGAACCTCGAGCTCGATCCGCTGCCCTATGTGGTGGTGATCGTCGACGAGATGGCCGACCTGATGATGGTCGCCGGCAAGGACATCGAGGGTGCGATCCAGCGCCTGGCGCAGATGGCGCGCGCCGCCGGGATCCATGTGATCCTGGCCACGCAGCGGCCTTCCGTCGACGTCATCACCGGCACCATCAAGGCGAATTTCCCGACCCGGATCTCCTTCCAGGTGACCTCGAAGATCGACAGCCGCACCATTCTGGGCGAGCAGGGCGCCGAGCAATTGCTCGGCCAGGGCGACATGCTCTACATGGCAGGCGGCGGCCGCATCAGCCGCGTCCACGGCCCCTTCGTGTCGGACGAGGAGGTCGAAAAGGTCGTTCGCCACCTCAAGAGCCAAGGCGCGCCGCACTATCTCGACGCGGTGACGGCGGACGAGCTCGAGGAGGAAGACGGCGCCGTGTTCGATGCGACCGCCATGGGCGGCGAGGCCAACGACCTTTATCAACAGGCGGTGCAAATCGTGCTGCGCGACCGCAAGGCCTCGACGAGCTATATTCAGCGCCGGCTGCAAATCGGCTACAATCGCGCCGCCTCGATCATGGAGCGGATGGAGGAAGAGGGCGTGGTGGGCGCGGCCAATCACGCGGGGAAGCGCGAAATCCTGGTTGGCGAAGGCAACGACGGCCGCTATTGAAAAACGGGCGCCGGGGCCGCATCGAGTCGCGAAATCGCCACATGCGGCCGCTACCGCAATCGGCGCGGGGCGGACGCCCTGGCGCGGAGAATTCGTATGCGCAAAGCAAGCCTCGCGCTGGGGATCGGCGTGGCGCTGATGGGTTTCATGGGCGCCGCGGGCGCCGACAATGTGCCGCTGCCGCGCCCCGC
The DNA here is from genome assembly GCA_005884745.1 of Alphaproteobacteria bacterium. GTDB lineage: Bacteria > Pseudomonadota > Alphaproteobacteria > Rhizobiales > Xanthobacteraceae > AP-16. Next base: position 15,270 of record VAZU01000107.1, on the reverse strand, counting down.
GCCGCTGCCCAAGACCGGGCTTGCCGCCGCAACCGAGAGCGCGCCCCGGCCGCCGGCGGCGATCTCCGGCGCGGAAGCCCCGGCGCGGCCGCCCGCAAGCGCGGTCGCGCCGCCCCGGAAGCCGGCCCCCGTCGTCACCGCCCAGGTCGTGGCGACGCCCGCGGCGCCGGCGATCACGGGCGACAAGCCGGGGCCAGCCGTAGTGGTCGGTCCCAACGGCGTCCCGTTCGACGCGAAGCAGCGTTCCATCATCGATCGCGTCAACGCCTATCTGACCAGCGTGCAGAGTCTCGTCGGCGATTTCGTCCAGGTCGGTCCCGACGGCAGCCGCACCGAGGGCCAGTTCTACATGCAAAAACCCGGCCGCGTCCGGTTCGAATACGACCCGCCGAGCCCGGTCGAGCTGATCTCCGACGGCCAGTCGCTGGTCGTCCGCGACCGCAAGCTCGCCACCCAGGATTTCTATCCGCTGTCGCAGACGCCGCTGCGGTTCCTGCTCGCCGACCGCATCGATCTGCTCCGGGATGCCAACCTGGTCGCGGTCTATGCCGACGATCTGTTCGTGAGCCTGGTCATCGAGGAGCGGCACGTGATCGGCGGCACCCACCGGCTGATGCTGATGTTCGGCGCGAAGGACTTCCGGCTGCGGCAATGGACGATCACCGATCCGCAGGGCTACGACACCACGGTGGCGCTCTACAATCTTGACAGTAGCAGGCGGCCCGACCCGAGCCTGTTCACGATCAATTACGAGCGGGTATTGCAGTAGGCCGCGACCGCCGCCACGGCCGCGAATGGCGGTAGCGCGAAGGATCGACACCGATTTTCCAATGCGAATCTCGATTGCGACCTGGAACATCAATTCGGTGCGGCTGCGCATCGATCAGGTGGCGAGATTCGTCAAGGCGTTTCGCCCGGACGTGCTGTGCCTGCAGGAGACCAAATGTCCGGACCAGAAATTTCCGCTGAAACGATTCGCCCGATTGGGCTACGTGCATTCGGCCCTCAACGGCCAAAAGGGCTATCACGGGGTCGCCGTGCTTTCCCGGCTGCCGTTCGACCAAACCAGCATGCGGATCTTCTGCGAGAGAAGCGATTGCCGGCACATCGCGGCGGTTCTGGGCGAACGCGCCGGCCTGCGCGACCCTCTCGCGATCCATAATTTTTACGTGCCGGCGGGCGGCGACGAGCCCGATCCCAGGATCAACGCCAAATTCGCCCACAAGCTGGCGTTTCTCGACGAGATGCGCGTCTGCGCGGAGCTCGCTGCCGCGCCGCATCCGCGCGCCATCCTGGTGGGCGACCTCAACGTGGCGCCGCTCGAGCACGACGTGTGGAGTCACAAGCGGCTGCTCGACGTCGTCTCCCACACGCCGATCGAGTGCGAGAAACTCACCGCGGTCCAGGCCGCGGGGAGCTGGATCGACGTGATGCGCGGCTTCATCCCCGAGCCCACGAAGCTCTATACCTGGTGGAGCTACCGCTCGCCCGATTGGGCCGGCGCCGACAAGGGCCGCCGCCTCGATCACGTCTGGGTCAAGCCGGAGCTCGGCGACCGGGTATCCGCCATGACGGTCGCCAAGCAGGCGCGGGCCTGGCCGCGGCCCTCGGACCACGTTCCGGTGGTGGCGACGCTCGAGTTGTGATTGTCATATGAGCGCCGTCATTCCGGGGCGCCGCCCCGGATCAAGTCCGGGGCAGGCTCCGCGGCGAACCCGGAACCGATGAACACCGGGTTGCGAAACATCGCCAGGACCGTGGTCATGGATCCCGGGTTCGCGCCTTCGGCGCGCCCCGGGATGACGGCCTCCGGCCGTCACTTGCCGCCTTCGGTGCCGCCGAGCTTGCCGCGCAACTTGCGCATGTCGCGGGTCGCCTGCTCGGTGCGCACCAACAGGCTATCGCGCAGGCGCCCTGCCGCGTCCGGATAGCCTTCCAGCATCTTGAGAAACAGCGTGCGCGGAATGCGCATCACGGTGGACGGCTCGCATGCGGTTGCGGTCGCCGGCCGCTTGGTCTCGGTGAGCAGCGCCATCTCCCCGATCAGCGCGCCGGGCCCGACCGTCACGCCCGCCTCGCCCTTCTGCTCCGATGCGAGCCGGAACGAGCCCTCCTGCACCACGTAAGCCGCATCGGCGCTCTCGCCGGTGCGGAACAGGATGTCGCCGCCGTGGACGTAGCGGCTCTCCGCACCGATCGCCAGGATGCGCAAGGGCTCGCGGCCCAGCAGCGCCAGGGTCGAAACCTGCTCGAAGAACCGGATATCGTCCTCGATGCTCATGCGGCCATCACGGCAGCAGCTTGTAGCCGCCCGCTTCCGTCACCAGGATCGAGGGATTGGAAGCGTCCCTCTCCACCTTCTGGCGCAGCCGGTAGATGTGGGTCTCGAGCGTATGGGTGGTGACGCCGGAATTATAGCCCCACACCTCCTGCAACAGGATCTCGCGCGAGATCGGACGCCGCCCGGCGCGATAGAGATAGCGCAGGATCGCGGTCTCCTTTTCGGTCAGGCGCACTTTGTTGCCCTTGGGGTTGACCAGGAGCTTGGAGCTGGGCCGGAACGTGTACGGGCCGATGGTGAAGACCGCGTCCTCGCTGGCTTCATGCTGCCGGAGCTGGGCGCGAATGCGCGCGAGCAGCACGGCGAAGCGAAACGGCTTGGTGACGTAATCGTTGGCGCCGGATTCCAAGCCCAGGATCGTATCGGAATCGGTATCGTGTCCGGTCAGCATGATGACCGGGGCTTTGAAGCCGTTCTTGCGCAACATGCGCACCGCCTCGCGGCCGTCGATGTCGGGCAGTCCGACGTCCATGATGACGAGGTCGATCTCGCCCGCCTTGGCGGATTGCACGGCCTTGGTGCCGGTATCGACCGCAACGGCTTCGAACTCCTCGTGCAACCCCAATTGCTCGACCAGCGCTTCGCGCATGTCGGCATCATCGTCCACGACGAGAATTCTGCGGGAATTGGCCATGATGTCGCCCCGCGCACTGATCGCCGGCCGGACGACCGACGATAGGCTCGAAGTAGACCGATCGCGGGAAAAAGAGCAAGCACGGCGGCGCCGTTCCGACGGGCCGGAGAAATCCATGCGACCCAAACGGGTTTTCGAAGGCGAAACGCTGCGGAGGAGGACCACATTGCGGCAGATTCGCGTCCGCGCCCGGGCCGGACGCGCGACGCAAGGCTGGCTCGCCGCCGGCCATCTGCGGTTGCCGGTGGCGCTCGGCTCCGCGGGGATCCGCGCGAACAAGCGCGAAGGCGATGGCGCGACCCCGTGCGGCTCGTTTCGCCTTGTCCGCCTGTGGTGGCGCCGGGACCGCGC
>VAZU01000107.1:2772-11832 GCA_005884745.1 Alphaproteobacteria bacterium | reverse complement strand
TCGAGCTCGATCACAACGCGCGTCCGCGCGTTGCCGGCCGCGGCAGCGCCGTCTTTCTGCATTTGGCCAGGCCCGGGTTTCGCCCCACGGCGGGCTGCGTCGCGCTCGCACCGGAGAGCTTTCGCCGGCTTCTCGTCCGGCTGGGCCCCGGCACGCGGATCGTGATCGGGTGACGCTGGCGGATTGCACCGGGTGCTTACCCTTGTTTGTTGCGCGCGCCGAAGATCGCGGTCCCGACTCGGACGTGGGTCGCCCCGAATTCGATGGCGAGGGCAAAATCGGCACTCATGCCCATGGACAACAGTGCAAGCCCGTTGCGGGCCGCGATTTTTGCCAGCAAGCCGAAATGCGGCGCCGGCGGCGCCGCGAGCGGCGGGATGCACATCAATCCCTCGATCGCAAGCCCGTAGTCGCTGCGGCAGCGCCGGACGAAATCGTCGACCGCCTCGGGCAAGACCCCGGCCTTCTGCGGCTCGGCCCCGGTGTTGACCTGAACCATGAGGCGCGGCCGCCGTCCCTGCTGGGCGATCTCCTTGGCGAGCGCCGCGCACAGCGAGGGCCGGTCGACCGTGTGGATGCAATCGAACAGCGCCACCGCCTCCTTTGCCTTGTTCGATTGCAGCGGCCCGACCAGATGCAGCTCGAGATCGGGATCGCGCTGTTTCAGCCGCGGCCATTTGGCTTTGGCCTCCTGCACGCGGTTTTCTCCGAATGTTCTTTGGCCCGCGGCGATGACGGGCTCGATCAGCTCGGCCGCAAACGTCTTGGTGATGGCGACGAGCGTCACCGCGGACGGATCGCGCGAAGCCCTTCGGCAAGCCGCCGCGATGTCGCGGCGCACGGCCGCAAGCGCCGTGACCGCGGGGTGCGCATGATCTAAATAGAGAGGGTCGCGGGCATCGCTCTTGGGTTTTCAACCCCCATCGGAGCATTTTGATCGCGGATGGTTGCAATTTCATCAATTGGTCCGGCGCGGACCCGGTCGCGCTGGCCTCCTGACGGAGTCTGCGGCGCTTGCGCTTGCGCGCTCGCCCGGTTGACCCCATGCCGGCTTTCGTGGCCTAGTCCGGGCGATTTTTCGCGACCGCCGGAACTTAACCAGGCCGATGACCACGGAGCGCTACAACGCCCGCGAGGCCGAGCCGCGCTGGCAGAAGATATGGGAAGAGCGGGGCATTTTCCGCACCCCCAACGGGGATCTCCGTACCCGTCGGGCCGCATCCACATGGGGCACGTGCGCAACTACGCCATGGGCGACGTGGTCGCCCGCTTCATGCGCGCCCGCGGTTTCAACGTCCTGCATCCGATGGGTTGGGACGCGTTCGGCATGCCGGCCGAGAACGCCGCCATCGCCAACAAGGTGCACCCGCGGCAATGGACCTACGCCAACATCGAGGCCATGCGCTCGCAGCTCAAATCGATGGGGCTGTCGCTCGACTGGACCCGCGAGCTCGCGACCTGCGATCCCGGCTACTACAAACATCAGCAGAAGATGTTCTTGGACTTCCTGCGCGCGGGCCTGGTGGAGCGCAAGCAGTCGAAGGTCAATTGGGATCCGGTCGATCAGACCGTGCTGGCCAACGAGCAGGTCATCGACGGCCGCGGCTGGCGCTCGGGCGCGCCGGTGGAGCAGCGTGAGCTCACGCAATGGTTCTTCAAGATCACGGCCTTCTCGGACGATCTGTTGGCCGCGCTCGACCGGCTCGAGCGCTGGCCGGAAAAAGTGCGATTGATGCAGCAGAATTGGATCGGCCGCTCGGAAGGATTGCGCATCCGCTTCGCGCTCGATCCGGAAACGACGCCGAGCCGCGAGAAGGAGCTGGAGATCTTCACCACGCGCCATGACACCTTGTTCGGCGCGACCTTCATGGCCATTTCGCCCGAGCATCCGCTCGCGGCAGCGGCGGCGAAGAGCAATCCAGCGCTCAAAAGCTTCATCGCCGAAACCAGGCGCACCGGCACCGCCGAGGCGCTGATCGAGACCGCGGAAAAGCTCGGGTTCGACACCGGCATCCGGGCGATCCATCCGTTCGAGCCGGCCCGGAAGCTTCCGGTCTATGTCGCCAATTTCATCCTGATGGAGTACGGCACCGGCGCGATCTTCGGCTGCCCCGCGCACGACCAGCGCGACCTCGATTTCGTCAACAAATATCGGCTTCCGGTGATTCCCGTCGTTTGCCCGGACGGCCAGGACCCGGCCGCCTTCCGGATCACCGATACCGCCTTCGAGGGCGACGGCTTCATGATCAACTCGTGTTTTCTCGACGGAATGCGGGTGGCCGAGGCGAAAGAGGAGGTGGCGCGCCGGCTCGAACGCGAGCGCAGAGACGGCCGTCCCGTCGGCGAGCGGCAAGTGCAATACCGGCTGCGCGACTGGGGCATCTCCCGCCAACGCTACTGGGGCTGTCCGATTCCGATCATCCATTGCGAGACCTGCGGCATCGTCCCGGTGCCGGATCGCGATCTTCCGGTGAAACTTCCCGAGGACGTCGATTTCGACCGGCCCGGCAATCCGCTCGACCGCCATCCGACCTGGAAACATGTCCGCTGCCCGTCGTGCGGCGGGCCGGCGCGGCGCGAGACCGACACGATGGATACGTTCGTGGATTCGTCGTGGTATTTCGCGCGCTTCACCGATCCCTGGATCGAAACCGCGCCCACCAACCGCGAGGTGGTCGATACCTGGATGCCGGTCGACCAATATATCGGCGGGATCGAGCACGCGATTTTGCACTTGCTCTACAGCCGCTTCTTCACCCGGGCGATGCGGGCGACCGGCCATATCGGGCTCGACGAGCCCTTCGCCGGCCTGTTCACCCAGGGCATGGTCGTCCACGAGACCTATCGCACGGCGGACGGGACCCATGCGGAGCCTGCCGAAGTCGAGATCAAGGTCGAAGGCGATCGCCGCTACGCGGTGCTCGCCGCCACGGGCGAGCCGGTGGAGATCGGCCCGATCGAGAAGATGTCGAAGTCCAAGCGCAATACGGTGGACCCGGACGATATCATGGGCACGTTCGGGGCCGATACGGCACGCTGGTTCATGCTGTCGGATTCGCCGCCGGAGCGCGACGTGATCTGGACCGAGGAGGGGGTGCAGGGCGCCGGCCGCTTCGCGCAACGCCTGTGGCGGCTCGTCAACGACATCGCCGAGATCACGGCCGCGGAGGCTCGCCCGGGCAAGGATCGCCAGGCTGCGCTGGAGATCCGCCGGGACGCGCACAAGACCCTCGACAAGGTCACCCGCGCGATCGAGGACTTGCGCTTCAATACCGCGGTCGCGTTCATGTATTCGCAGGCAAATCTGCTGGAAATGGCCGTCCGCGACGCGGCCGGCCGGGGCGGCGCCACCGCCGCGGAACAAGCTGCGCTTCGCGAAGCCGGCGATATGCTGGTGAAACTATTTGCGCCGATGATGCCGCACCTCGCCGAGGAATGCTGGGCGGGGCTGGGCCACACGTCGTTGGTTGCCGAGGAACCCTGGCCCACGCTCGACAAGACGCTGCTGATCGAGGACACCGTGACGCTACCGGTGCAGGTCAACGGCAAAAAGCGCGCCGACGTCACGGTCGCCCGGGACGCCGGCCAGCCCGACATCGAGGCCGCGGTGCTCGAGCTCGAGGCGGTGCGGCGGGCGCTCGCCGGCAAGGCCCCTAAAAAAGTCATCGTTGTACCGCAGAGAATCGTCAATGTGGTGGCCTGACCATAGGGCGGCGCTCGGCCGCCTGCTTCGCTCGGCCCTGGCCCTCGGCAGCGCCGGGCTGTTGGCGGCGTGCTTTCAGCCGCTGTACGGCCAGCCGCCGCTGAGCGGCGCCCCGACGCTCGGCAATGCGCTGGCCGCCGTCGACGTGCAGCAGGTCGATGCCGCCCGGGGTAGCAACGACGCCCGCATCGCCGTCGAGTTGCGCAACGCCCTGCTGTTCGACTTGACCGGCGGCGAGGGCAGCATCGCCCCCACCCATCGTCTCAATATCAAGATGATCACCTCGCGCTCCGCGCTCATCGTCGACCCGCAGACCGGCCGGACCGAGGCGGAGGTCACCGGCATCGACGTGAAATACACGCTGACCGAGCTCGCGACCGGCAGGCCCGTGGTCAACGCCACGGCGTTCGCCCGGGTGAGTTCCGATGTTCCCGGCCAGCAGCAGCGGTTCGCCAGTTCTCGCGCGCGACGCGACGCGGAGGACCGCGCCGCAAAGGTCATCGCCGAGCAGATCCGCTCGCGGCTCGCGTCCTATCTCGTCGCCGGGACCTGAGCGCAGGGCCGCATGGTCGCGCTGAATCGAGCCGCAATCGAAGTCTACCTTGCCGAGCCCAATCCAGCCCAGCCGATTGCGCTGGTATTCGGACCCGACGCCGGCCTCGTCTCGGAGCGGGTCCAGGCGATTTTGCGCGCCACCGTCGAAGATCTGAGCGACCCGTTTCGCCTGGTTCGGCTCGAAGGCGACGAGCTTGCGGCGGACCCCGCCCGGCTGCTCGATGAAGCCGGCACGATCCCGTTGTTCGGCGGCAAGCGGGCGATCTGGGTAAAGGCCGGTGGGCGCGATTTCGTCCGGGCGGTCGAGATGCTCATCGCCACGTCCCTGGCCGATTGCCGGGTCGTGATCGAGGCCTCCGATCTGCGGCGCGGCGCGGCTTTGCGCACTTCGAGCTTGCGCGCCTTATCGACGACGAGATGCGCGCCGCCGGACTGACGATTGCGCCCGACGCGCGCGCCGCCCTGGCGTCGCTCATCGGCGGCGATCGCCGCGCATCGTTGAGCGAAATCCGCAAGCTCGCGCTCTACGCCCGCGGCAGAGCGCGGGTCGAGCTCGCGGACGTGCTGGCGGTCGTCGCCGACGCAGCCGCGCTGGCGCTCGACGGCGTGGTCGACGCGACGTTCGCCGGGAAACCCGCCGAGGTGGAAAAGGAATTTGCCCGCGCGCGATCCTCCGGCATCGCACCGGGCCGGATCGTCTCGGCCGCGCTCATCCAATTGAGCCAGCTGCACCGGGCGCGCCTCGCGGTCGAGTCCGGGACGCCGATGACGGAGGCGGTCGATCGCATTACGCCGAAAGCCCAGTTCCGCCGCGTGCCGGCGGTCGAAGCGGCGCTGAAAAACTGGACCGCGGCGCGGCTCGAGCAGACCATGGCGCAGCTTGCAGAGGCCGGGCTCCAGATCCGGCAACTGACCGGATCCGCGGCGGCGCTGTCCGATCCGCTCGTGAGCCGCGCCCTGCTCGGCATCGCGCAGGCGGCACGGCGGAGAATGGACTGACTGACTTTCCTGTCCGTTGCCGAGCGCTCGCTCAGCCGCGCTCCAGCCGGCGGACCACTTCGTCGAGCTGCTCGAGGCTGCGATAGCGGATTTTCAGCTCGCCGCCCTTCCCGCGATGCTCGACACTGACGTTGAGCCCGAGCGCGTCGGATAATCGTTTTTCGAGCGCCAGGGTATCGGCGTCCTTTTCGGCTCTGGGCCGGCGTTTTGCCGTCCTGCCGGCGGCGCCGGCGCGTTCTTGCGCGATCGCCTCGACGGCGCGCACGTTGAGGCCCTGCTCGACGATGACCCGGGCCATTTTCTCCGGGTCCGGCTGGCCCAATAGCGCGCGGGCGTGGCCGGCGGAAATCTTGCCTTCCCGCAGATAGATCTTCACCGCGTCCGGCAGCTTGAGCAGGCGCAGCGTGTTGGCGACGTGGCTGCGGCTCTTGCCGATCAGCCGCGCAATGTCGTCCTGGTTGTGGCCGAATTCCTCGAGCGCCTGATACCCCATCGCCTCTTCCAGCGGGTTGAGATCGGTGCGCTGCACGTTCTCGACGATCGCGAGCTCGAGCGCCTCGCGATCGCTGGCCTCGAAGAGAACAATCGGCACGTCGTGCATGCCGGCGCGCTGCGCGGCGCGCCAGCGCCGCTCGCCGGCGATGATCTCGTAATGGTCCGCGGAGCCGCGCAACGTGCGCGCCACGATCGGCTGGATGATGCCGCGCGCGCGAATCGATGCCGCGAGCTCGTCGAGCTCGACCTCCGAATAGGATTGCCGCGGATTGCGCGGATTGGGCCGCAGGAACTCGACCGGCACACGCCGCTGGCCGCGCGCGCGCTCGACCGCCGCGGTCTCCTCGCCGACGTCGCCGATCAGCGCCGCGAGGCCGCGCCCCAATCGCGATCTCGCCGCTTCCTCCGCCATCGCCGCCTCCCGTCAATCAGCCGAATCGTCATGCCGGCCCTGCGCCAAGCGTCCACGGATCAGCTAGAAGGCCGCGTGGATGGCCGGGACAAGCCCGGCCATGACAAGAGCCGCGTTTCACACCGAATCACGCTGCGCGCAGAATCTTTTCCCGCTGGATGATCTCCGAGGCAAGCCGCAAGTAGGCCTGGCTGCCGACGCACTTGAGATCGTAGAGCAGCACCGGCTTGCCGTAGGACGGCGCCTCCGAAACCCGCACGTTGCGGGGAATGATGGTTTGATAGACTTTTTCGCCCATGAACTGCCGCACGTCGGCCACGACCTGGCCGGACAGGTTGTTGCGCGCGTCGTACATGGTCAGCACGATGCCGTGGATCGTGAGGCCGGGGTTGAGCGTCGTCCTGACCTGCTCGACGGTCTTGAGCAGCTGGGAAAGGCCTTCGAGCGCGAAGAATTCGCATTGCAGCGGCACCAGGATCGCATTGGCCGCCGCCATCGCGTTGACCGTGAGCAGATTGAGCGACGGCGGACAATCCACCAGCACGTAGCTGAACGCCGGATCGGGCTCGCTACCCAGAGTCGTAATGGCATTGCGCAACCGGAACGCGCGATCGCGTTCCTGCGCAATTTCGAGCTCGATGCCCGAGAGGTCCAGGGTCGAGGGCGCGATGTGCAGCCGCGGCACCGCGGTTTCCAAAATAGCGCCCCGTAGCGGCGTCGATCCGATCAGCACGTCGTAGGTCGAGCGCAACCTGATCTTGCGATCGATGCCGAGCCCGGTCGAGGCATTGCCCTGCGGATCGAGATCGATGATGAGCACCCGCTCCCCGATCGCGGCCAGCGCGGTTCCGAGATTGATCGCGGTCGTCGTTTTGCCCACCCCCCCTTTCTGGTTGGCGAGGGCGAGGATCCGGGGGCCTGTCTGCATCATGGCAAATCTCTCAATGCAATCGCTCGTTGCGCGCCGTCACTGCGCGAATCTCGACGATGCGGCCTCTGGAATCGGTACGGCTGGGCACAATTACTGTCTCGATGTTCCAATATTTAGTCGCCTCGGTCAATTCTGCCTCTACATCTTGTCCCTTCAGGAACAGGGCTTTTGCACCCTTTTTTACCATCGGGGCCGCCAATCCGACCAGAATGGAGAGGGGAGCGAGCGCCCGGGCGGTCACTACGTCGACCGGATGCTGCCACGCCGGGATGAGATCCTCGGCGCGGCCGTGGTGTACGGTCGCCGCCGCCTGGGTGGCCCGCGCGGCTTCGCGCAGGAAGCCGGCCTTCTTTGCATTGCTCTCGATGAGATGCACCATGGCGCCGGCCGTGTCCGCAAGCGCGCATGCCAGCACCAGGCCGGGAAACCCGGCGCCGGAACCGAGGTCGACCCAGGTGCGGGCGTCCGGCGCCAGCGCGATGAGCTGCAGAGAATCGGCTATGTGTCGCGTCCACACGTGACCCACGCTGGAATCGGCAATCAGATTGCTGACGCGCTGCCATTTCAACAGCAGCTCGACAAATCGATCGAGGCGTTGCGCCGTTTCACGTGAAACAGGATTCATCGCGAGCGCGCGTGCGCGGTCCTCGGACAGATCGAGGGTCTTTGGATCGCGCGCGCGACGGGGCGACATCGATGCGTTAACTGCGCTGGCCGGCTTGCCGGCATCGCTGCGATCCGGCAGACAAGCCAGTGGCTATGCCCCTGCCGCGCCGGGGATTTTGATCCTCGCCGTCAATGCGCGGCGGGCGCGCGCCGGGCATGCCTGCGTCTCACGCGGGCGGCCAGCAAGGTCAACGCCGCCGGCGTGATCCCATCGATTCGGCTTGCCTGACCGATCGTACGGGGCCGAATCGATTGCAGCTTCTGCCGCACCTCATGCGACAGGCCGGGCACGTCGCAATAGTCGAGCGCGTCCGGCAGTTCCAAACTTTCGTCGCGTCGGTAGGCGGCGACATCGGCCGCTTGGCGCCCCAGATAGACCGCGTATTTGGCGTCGATCTCCAGCTGCTCCGCGATCTTCGGCTCGAGGCGCGCGAACTGCGGCCACGCGCGGGCGATGTCGGCAAAGCCGATGTGCGGGTAGGACAGGAGCTCGAACGCGGTCCGCGCCTGGCCGTCCTTGTTCGTCGGGATGCCATGCCGCTCGGCCTCTCTGGGCTTGAGCGACAGGGATTGTGCCATGGCACGAGCCTGGGACAGCGCCGCCGTTTTGGCGCGGTGCTTGGAGGCGCGCGCGCCGCCCACACAACCGATGCGAATGCCCGCAGCGGTCAGGCGCTGGTCGGCATTGTCGGCCCGCAGCGTCAATCGATATTCCGCGCGCGACGTGAACATCCGATACGGCTCGCTCACGCCGCGGGTGACGAGATCGTCGATCATCACGCCCAGATACGCGTCGGCGCGATCGAACACGATCGAAGCGCCGGCGGCGCCGCCGGCGCGCGCAGCCGCATTGAGCCCGGCGACCAGGCCCTGCCCCGCCGCTTCCTCGTACCCGGTCGTGCCGTTGATCTGGCCGGCCAGGAACAGGCCCACGACGCGCTTGGTCTCCAGCGTGGGCTCAAGCTCTCTCGGATCGACATGGTCGTATTCGATGGCGTAGCCGGGCCGCATCATCTGCGCGCGCTCGAGCCCGGGAATCGTCGCCAGCAACTGCCGCTGCACTTCTTCCGGCAGCGACGTCGAGATTCCGTTGGGATAGATCGTCGGATCGTCCAGGCCCTCGGGCTCGAGAAAAATCTGATGTCCGTCGCGCTCGCCGAAGCGGACGATCTTGTCCTCGATCGACGGACAATAGCGCGGACCGCGGCTGCGGATCTGGCCCGAATACATCGGCGAGCGGTGTACATTGGCGCGGATGATCTCGTGGGTCGCCGCGTTGGTCCGCGTGATTCCGTAGCA
>VAZU01000107.1:0-2762 GCA_005884745.1 Alphaproteobacteria bacterium | reverse complement strand
GGCTCGTCTCCGGGCTGCATTTCGAGCCCGGACCATTCGATCGTGCGCCCGTCGAGCCGCGGCGGCGTCCCGGTCTTCAGGCGGCCGAGCGCGAAGCCGAGATGCTCGAGCGTGCGTGCAAGGCCGATTGCCGGCGCCTCGCCCACCCGCCCCGCGGGCGTCTGGCGCTCGCCGATGTGAATGAGGCCGCGCAGGAAGGTGCCGGTGGTCAATACGACCGCGCCCGCCGTGAACACGCGCCCGTCCGTGAGTCGCACCGCCGCGATGCGGCCCTCCGCGAGAACCAGGTCGTCCGCCTCGCCCTCGAGCACTTCGAGCCTCTCGGTTTCGCGGATCGCTTGCTGCATCGCTGCGGCGTAAAGCTTGCGGTCAGCCTGGGCGCGCGGCCCGCGCACCGCCGGGCCCTTGCGGCGGTTGAGCACGCGGAACTGGATCCCGCCGTGATCGGCTACGCGGCCCATCAGGCCGTCGAGCGCATCGATCTCGCGCACCAGGTGGCCTTTGCCGAGCCCTCCGATCGCGGGGTTGCACGACATCGCGCCGATGGTCGCGAACCGGTGGGTCAGGAGCGCGGTGCGGGCGCCCACGCGCGCCGCCGCGGCTGCGGCTTCGCAGCCCGCGTGGCCGCCGCCGATCACGATGACGTCGAAATTCTCTTCCATCGCCGATGCTCTCGCCGCGCAGATGTAGCGAAGGGCCGGCGCAGCGTCAAAACGCGCGCCCTTTTCCCTCCCCGGAGGGGAGGGTCGGCAGCGAGCCATTTCGCGAGCTGCCGGGGTGGGGTGACGCTCTTCACCCAACCCGGCTCGCCGCTGCGGCTCCATAGCCGATGCTTTGCATTGGCGTTGTTCAAACGGCGGCCGAAGGCCGCCTATGCCTCCCCTCCGGGGAGGTAGGGAGCCATGCGGCGGATCCCGCGGGCCCATGACCATCGTCACGGCGCCGAATCGACCGCAGATTCCTGTTTCACGTGAAACACCTACTTCCCGATGCAGAAGTCGCGGAAGATCACGTCGAGGATATCCTCGACATCGACCCTGCCGGTGATGCGTCCGAGCCGGCGTGCGGCCAGCCGGAGTTCCTCCGCGACCAGATCCTCTTTTCCGCGCGACCCCTCCTCGATCGCGCGGCCCAGCGCCTCGACGGTTTCATTCAGCGCCCCGCGGTGTCGCGCCCGCGTGACGATGCTGGGTTCGCCCAGGACGAACACTTGGGCGGCATGCTCGGCCAGCGCGGCAACGAGCGTGTCGAGCCCCGCACCGGTTTGCGCCGAGATCGCAAATGCGCGCCGCCCCGAGGGATCCAAATCCGCGCCGGGTTTCGATCCGGCCCTCAGCAGATCGAGCTTGTTGCGCACCATCCAGACAGTGCTGCCGCCCCGGTCAGCTGGCGGCTGCGCAGCCTCGTCCTCGAGACTGGCATCCACCACCCACAGCACGAGGTCCGCCGCCTGGGCCCTCGCCAGCGCGCGGCGCACCCCCTCCTGCTCGACCGGATGTTCGGGCTCGCGAATGCCCGCGGTGTCCAGCAAGGTCGCCGGATAGCCGTCAAGATCGAGGTGCACCTCGATCACGTCGCGGGTCGTGCCCGGATAGGGCGAGACGATCGCCGCTTCGCGTCGCGCAATGCGGTTGAGCAGGCTCGATTTGCCGGCATTGGGCGGGCCGGCGATCGCGATGGTAAGCCCGTCGCGCAAACGCTCGCCGCGATGATCATCGGCGAGCGCACCGAGGATTTCCTCGCGCAGGGCTTGGGCGGTGGCGAGCGCGGGCCCGAGCAGATCTTCCGGCACGTCGGCCTCGTCGGAGAAATCGATGCGCGCCTCCACCATGGCCATGCTGTCGATCAGGCGTTTGCGCCAATCCTCGACGCGCTCGCCGAGCGCGCCCTGCAGCTGGCGCATCGCTTGCCGGCGCTGCACTTCCGTCTCGGCAAAGATCAGGTCGGCGAGGCCTTCGACCGCGGTGAGATCCATGCGGCCGTTTTCCAAGGCGCGCCGGGTGAATTCGCCCGGCCCGGCCGGCCGCAAGCCGTCGATGCGCCCGAGCGCCGCAAGCGTCGCCGCAATGACCGCGCGGCCGCCATGCAGGTGCAGCTCGACCATATCTTCGCCAGTCTCGCTGCGCGGACCCGGGAACCATAGCGCCAAGCCCTCGTCGAGCACCGCGCCGGTCGTTGGGTCGAAAAGCTTGGCCAGGGATGCCCGGCGCGGCGCCGGAAGCCTGCGAATCAACGTTTCGAGGCCGAATCGAGCGTTGGGGCCCGAGATCCGGATCACCGCGATGGCCGCCGGAGGCGGCCCCGAGGAAAGCGCGAAAATGGTATCGTGGCTGCTCATCCCAAGCGGCTCATGTGTCAAGAAATGAATCCATATTCATTCCAATGACCAGTCGGTTCAGGGTTTTCGGTTTCGCGATGCGCCGCGATGCGCCCTGGGACGTTATGCTGGTGGGAGCCCTTTCGAGAAAGACCCCGATGACCGCCGTCCAAACGCACCCTGAAAATCGGCTGGCGCGGGAAAGCAGCCCATACCTTCTGCAGCACAAGTTCAATCCCGTCGACTGGTGGGCCTGGGGACCGGAGGCGCTGGCAGAGGCGAAGCGCAGCCACAAGCCGATCCTGCTCTCGGTCGGCTATGCGGCCTGCCACTGGTGTCACGTCATGGCGCACGAAAGTTTCGAGGACGAGGGCGTGGCGCGTGTGATGAACGAGCTCTTCGTCAACATCAAAGTCGATCGCGAAGAGCGCCCCGACGTCGACCA
>VAZU01000131.1 GCA_005884745.1 Alphaproteobacteria bacterium | reverse complement strand
GTCCCGCGCCGAAGTGGAGCATGTCATGACGATCGCCACCAGCGCGGAGCGCCTCCCCCGCAACACCGAGGAGGAGGTCAGCCGTCGCGTCCAGGCCGAAATCGAACGCACCGTGCGATGGCATGCGGCCAATCCGCAGCACATCGCCCGGCGCCTGTGCGAGCTCGACGCCGAATGGGGTATCGAGCGCGCGATCGAAGTCAATGCTTCGACCTTGGCTTTCGCCGGCATCGTGCTCGGCGCCCGGGGCAGCAGAAGCTGGCTGTTGCTCAGCGCACTGGCGACCGCATTCCTGTTGCAGCACGCGCTCCAGGGCTGGTGCCCGCCGGTTCCCGTGCTGCGCCGGCTGGGCTTTCGCACGGTCCGTGAAATCGAGCGGGAACGTCAGGCCCTGAAGGCGCTGCGCGGCGACTTCGCGCACGTCGATGCCGAACGGGAGCCGAGCAGGAGAGCCGAATCCGCACTCCGGGCGGCGCAAATCTAGGCCGGCCGCTCGTGCAGGCAGGCCGCTCGGGTCAGCCGTGACGCCGTTCGAGATCGGCGATCCACCGGAACCCGTCGGCAAGTCCCAGCCACTTGCGTTCCATTCGCAGATAGAAATCGCGATCCGCCGCACGTTTCGCCGACGCGGCTCGCTCGGAATTTTCGACTGCCTTGATGAAACAATCCTCGATCTCCGGCACGTCCGACCACTTATTGGGATCGACCAGCAGGGCATTGCGCTTGGTCCAGACGTGCTCCTTCCGGCAGAACGGGCACTGAACGGTCTTCGGTCCGTCGGCAGGAAGATCGAAGCTGTCGGGATCGGTCTCGATGCCGGTGGAAATGCAGCGCCCCGTTCGAGGACACTGGATGAGAAGCAGGGCCATCCCAGCCTCCTGCGGTGCGTCCGTCCCCCGCACCCAAGTACAGTCCCAGCTGCGGCTTTAGTCAACCTGCGCGTTCGGGGCCTGATTTGCGCATCGAGGCAGTTCGCCGGATCCCCAACGATCGCCCGGAGACGTTCAGATTTTGCGGTCGGGTTTCAGGGTCGCGCTGCGCCCGGAGGGCGGCTGCGAACCTTGCGTTTTGCATGGTCCTGCCGCACAAAGCGCCGGAGTTGCGCGGGCCTCCCATGGGGACGAGTTCATGACCGATTTTGCCGAGGCGCGGCAGATGATGGTGGAGGGTCAGGTCCATACCTATGACGTGACCGACCCGCGGGTTTTGGCCGCGATGCTCGAAGTTCCGCGAGAGCATTTTGTCCCGGAGGACAAGCAGGCCCTCGCCTACGCCGACCGGGATCTGCCGGTTACCAACGCGCCGGGCGGACGAACGCCGCGATATCTTCTCAAGCCGGCGGTTCTGGCGAGACTGATCCAGGGGGCGGAGGTCCTGGAAACGGATCGCGTTCTCGATGTCGGTTGCGCGAGCGGATATTCGTCCGCCGTTTTGGCCAAGCTTGCCGGCAGCGTCATCGCGCTCGAGGAAGATTCGCACCTGGCGGCAATCGCCAAGGAAAAGCTTGCCGCGATCGGGGCGGCGAATGTCACGGTCATGGTCGGTCCGCTCGTCGCGGGGGCTCGGGCACAGGCGCCGTTCGACGTGATTCTGCTCAATGGGGCCACCGAGATCGTTCCGCAAAACCTTTGCCGGCAGCTCAACGAGGGGGGGCGGCTGGCATGCGTATTCGGCCGCGCACCCGGAAGGGCGACGATCTACCGCTCGGCATCCGGGCATGTGACCGGACAGCCGGCGTTCGACGCGGCCGCACCCCTGCTGCCCGGCTTCGCCAAGCCGGCCGAGTTCGTGTTTTAGGTGCGCCGCACAATTCGTCGAAATCGCTCGCTTCTGCACGAATTGCGGCCGGGACTGTGGCGCGAAAGCGCTACCCGCCATCTTTTTTGCCGAGGATCGGGTCTGGGGGTTTCAAGACTCTACCCGCCCGCCTAAGCTTGACACGTACTCTGTCACCTTCGGGCAGCAAGCCCGGGGGCGGGGAGCCTATCGGGGACCATCGACGGGTGGGTAAGGCGCGGAGCAGGAACGTCCGCCGAGCGATCGGGGCGGCTGCCATCGCCGTTGCCGGCGCGATGGCGGCTTGGCCGCAAGTCTGCCTTGCCGAGACGATGGAGTCTGCCCTCGTCCAGGCTTACCAGACCAATCCGCAGCTCAATGCGCAACGCGCCAATGCCCGGGCTACCGACGAGAACGTCCCGCAGGCCCTATCCGGCTATCGCCCGAAACTCAGCATCACCGCGACGGCGGGCGAGCAATACACGGACACGGTGACCAAAGCTAACAGCCAGGGCGTCAACACCTATCAGCACGCCCACGGCACGACCTCGCCGTGGACTGCCGGCGGGACGGCGACCCAGACGCTGTTCAACGGCTTTCAGACGGCGAACCGGACTCGGGCCGCGGAAAGTCAGGTATCGGCGGCGCGCGAGGGGCTTCGGGTCATGGAGCAGACGGTGCTGCTCGCCGCTGCGACCGCCTATATGGACGTGCTGCGCGACACGGCGAATTTGGAGGTCCAGCGCACCAACGTGCGGGTGCTGGAGGAGACGCTCAAGCAGACTCGCGACCGCTTCAATGTCGGCGAGGTGACCAGAACCGACGTGGCCCAGGCGGAGGCGCAGCTTGCGGCCGGGCAATCCGCCGTGGCTGCGGCAGAGTCCGTTCTGAACACGTCGCGGGCGAACTACCGGCAAGTGGTGGGCACCGAGCCGGTCAATCTCGCTCCGGGCTCGCCCGTCGACCGCTTTTCGCCGCGGGTGCTGTCGGCCGCGATCGACACCGGCCTCACCGAGAACCCCAATGTGACCGCCGCCATGTACGGGGTCGACGTCGCGCATTTGCAGGTCAAGATCAACGAGGGCGCGCTGTTTCCCAATCTGAGCCTGCAGGGCAACGTGCAGCACGCGAGCTTTCCCCAGCTCTCGATCGTCCACCAGTTCACCACCTCCATCATTGGCCAGATCACCGTTCCGATTTACCAGGGCGGCGGCGAGTACTCGCTGGTGCGCCAGTCCAAGGAAAGCCTGGCTCAGCAGCGGCTCAATCTCGATCTGGTCCGCAACCAGGCCCGGCAGGCCGTGGTACAGGCATGGGGCCAGCTCCAGGCGGCCAAGGCGCAGATTGCCGCCGCGCAATCCCAGGTCGCTTCCTCGGAAGTGGCGCTCAACGGCGTTCGCGAGGAGGCCCGCGTCGGCCAGCGCACCACGCTCGACGTCCTCAACGCCCAGCAGGCGCTGGTGAACGCCCGCGTCGCGCTGGTGGCCGCGCAGCACGACCGCGTGGTCGCCTCCTATAACTTGCTTGCCGCCGTGGGCAGGCTGTCGCCGCAGGTGCTGGGCTTGGCGACCAACGTCTACGACCCGATGGTGCATTATCAGCAGGTACGCGATGCCTGGTACGGCATTCGCATCCCGGACGGCCGCTGAAGTCCCGCTCCAGAACGCCCCATTTGCCCGCAGTCGTGTCCACAGGCCGTTGCTTGCGTTCGATCTGCCCCGTGCCATACTTGAGCCGAATCGCAGCGGATGATCGTGCGCGAGCGATTCGCTCCACCCGAAACGGCGACCGCGCAATTCGCGCGGTGGTGAGGATGCGCGCATGACGCAGCCGGCGAAGGCCCAAGAGCCGTCGATGGAGGAGATTCTCGCCTCCATCCGGCGGATCATCGCGGACGAGGAGGCGGTAAAACCGCAGACGCGAGCCGCGCCCGAGCCGACGCCCGGCAGAGCCGCCGGGGGTTCGGAATCGCCGGGGGCATCGGAGCCCGCCGAGCCCGATGAGATCGAGACCCGACCGGCCGCGTCGGTCGCGCCGGAGACCTCCGACCCCGAGCCGGAGTTCGGTGCATCCGATCTGGCGGAAACCATGCCGGCGTCCGATGCCGACGAGGCCGCTTTCTCGGATATCGATGCGCATGCCAACGACGATTTCGAGGATGCGCCGGCGACGCTCGAGCATGCTTCCAGGCCGGCGGGCGGGCATTTGCGCACGATCGAAGCCCCGGAGCCTTTGCTCTCGGCGGAGGCGACCGCCGCGGTCAATTCCGCGTTCGGTACCCTCGCGCATACCGTCCTGGTGCAGAATGCGCGCACGCTCGAGGACCTCGTCAGGGAAATGCTGCGCCCGATGCTGAAAACCTGGCTCGACGACAATCTCCCGAATCTGGTCGAGCGGCTGGTCAGGGCCGAGATCGAGCGCGTGTCCCGCGGTCACCCGGGCTGAAAACCGCCCGAGCGCCGCAGTCGGCCGAACCGGCTGACGGCTTCGGAATTCTTGCAAGCAGCGCCGGACGTTGACAGCCGCGAGGCCGCCGGGCTTGTTACCGGGCCTTCGGCAGAGCGCAGCATGATCGAGAAGACCTACAACGCTTCCGAGCTGGAAGGACGCATTTACGCGTCCTGGGAGGCGGCCGGCGCGTTTCGGGCCGGCCGGCCCGAGCGCCGCGACGCGGCGCCGTATTCGATCGTCATTCCGCCGCCCAACGTCACCGGCTCGCTCCACATGGGGCACGCACTCAACAACACCCTGCAGGACGTGCTGGTGCGGTTCGAGCGCATGCGCGGGCGCGACGTGCTGTGGCAGCCCGGCACCGACCATGCCGGCATCGCCACGCAAATGGTGGTCGAGCGCCAGCTGATGGAGCGCCAGGAGCCGAACCGCCGCGCCATGGGCCGCGAAGCCTTCATCAAGCGCGTGTGGGAGTGGAAGGAGGAGTCCGGCGGCGCCATCACCCGCCAGCTCAAGCGGCTCGGCGCCTCGTGCGACTGGTCGCGCGAGCGCTTCACCATGGACGAGGGACTCTCTCGCGCCGTGCTGAAGGTGTTCGTCGATCTCCACAAGGCAGGGCTGATCTACAAGGACAAGCGGCTGGTCAACTGGGACCCCAAGCTGCTCACCGCGATCTCCGATCTGGAGGTGCAGCAGGTCGAGGTCAAAGGCCGTCTGTGGTATTTCAAATATCCGGTCGAGGGACTCGAAAACACTTTCATCACCGTCGCGACCACGCGGCCCGAGACGATGCTGGGCGACATCGCGGTCGCGGTGCATCCCGACGACGAGCGCTACAAGAAGCTGGTCGGTAAGAATGCCATCCTGCCCCTGGTCGGCCGGCGCATCCCGATCATTGCCGACGAATATTCCGATCCGGAAAAAGGCACCGGCGCCGTCAAGGTCACGCCCGCCCACGATTTCAACGACTTCGAGGTCTGGCAGAGACACAAGGATAAGGAGCTAAGCAACTACAGGCCCGTCAACATCTTTGATGAAGAAGCTCGGCTTCTCCTGTCGCCGAATCTCGATTTCAAGACGAACATTGCTGACAAATTTATCTCGCAGCCTGACGTAACAATCAGGGACCTCAATGGTGAGGATAGATTTGTCGCCCGCAAGCGCATTGTCAATGCGCTTGAGCACGCCGGTCTGCTCGAGAAAACGGAAACTCATACACATGTGGTGCCGCACGGCGAGCGCTCCGGTGCCGTGACCGAGCCGTTCCTGACCGATCAATGGTATGTCGACGCCAAGACGCTGGCGCAGGAGGCGATCCGCGCCGTTCGTGACGGCCGCACCATCTTTGTCCCGAAACAATGGGAAGCGACTTATTTCAATTGGATGGAGAACATCCAGCCCTGGTGCATCTCGCGCCAGCTCTGGTGGGGCCACCAAATTCCGGCCTGGTACGGCCCCACCAAGGATCAATTCGGCTACAACTACGCCAATTGGCTCCGGTTCGTTGCGCAGTCTGAGGCGGAGGTGCTGGCTGAGGCCTGCAAGTACTACGGTAAGCCGGCTCATATCGAAAAAAGCGAGAAGGCGGCGGCCGAATACGGGCTGAGTCACGCGGAAAATCTCGAATCGATTCCTCTGTGGCGCGACGAGGACGTGCTCGACACCTGGTTCTCCTCGGCGCTGTGGCCGTTCTCGACGCTCGGATGGCCCGCGCAAACGCCGGAGCTTGGCCGCTACTACCCGACCAGCGTGCTGGTGACCGGGTTC
>VAZU01000130.1 GCA_005884745.1 Alphaproteobacteria bacterium | reverse complement strand
CTCGCTAGCGCCCGATTGCGGCGATCTATCCACCTCGGCACGACAGACCCGGCGCGGAACTCCAGAAAACGCGGAACATGGATTGAGCTGGCACATTAGCTCCGCGCGGTAACCCTATGATCATTCAGTGGCTATCGGATTTCTGCTTCTTGGCGGCCTGTATCGGCTGCCTCTATCTTGCGACTGCAGCCGCCATGGTGCTGCGCTTCCGCGGCCACCGGCCGTCCACGAATGGCCAGCCGTTGCCGGTGACCATTCTCAAGCCCCTGCATGGAGAGGGTCCCCGACTTTTCCGGTGTCTCGCCTCGTTCTGCAGCCAGCGTTACCCGGCGCCGGTGCAGATCGTGTTCGGGGTCGAGGAAGCCGCCGACGCCGCGATCCCCCTGGTGAAACAGCTGCAAGCGGCATTTCCCGAAAGCAAGATCGAACTCAGGATCGACCCGCGCGCGCACGGCGGCAACCGCAAAATTTCGAATTTGGCAAACATGGCCGCTCTTGCCGACCATGACATCGTGATCCTGGCCGACAGCGATATCGAGGTCGATCCCGACTACCTCGCGCGGATTGTCGGCGAGCTGCAACAGCCGGGGATCGGCGCCGTGACCTGCCTCTATCACGGAATGTCCGGGACGCGCACCTGGGCCCGGCTAGCCGCCTTGGCGGCCAACGCCCAGTTTCTTCCCAGCGTGATCGTCGGCGTGGCTTGCAGGCTTGCACAGCCCTGCTTCGGAGCCACGATCGCGCTCCGGCGCGACATGCTGGCCCGAATCGGCGGGTTCGAGCAATTTGCCGATTCGCTGGCGGATGATTATTCGATCGGGGAGGCAGTGCGCGCGATGGGCGCCGAGGTGGCGATCTCGGCGGTTTCGGTCGGCCATTTGTGCAAGGACCAAACTGCCCGGCAGCTCTGTTCCCATGAATTACGGTGGGGGCGGACGATCCGGTCCATCGACCCGGTCGGCTATTTCAGCTCGATCATCACCCATCCGTTCCCGCTCGCGCTACTGGCGGCGCTGCTGGGAGCCGGCGGGGGGGCCGTGGCGCTGGCGGCGCTTGCCGTGATTTGCCGGGTCACATTATTGAAATGCGTCGAGCGGCGCTTCCGCCTGGAGCGACAGCCCTATTGGCTGGTCTATCAGGTAACATCGCAGGGGATCCTGGTGCGCAGGACGGCCGTGTGATGCGCACGCTATTCCTGCAGGCACCCTCGTTCGAGGGCTTCGACGGCGGCGCCGGCTCCCGCTACCAGGCCCGCCGCGAAATTCGCTCGTTCTGGTATCCGACGTGGCTGGCGCAACCCGCAGCCCTGGTGCCCGGCAGCAAGCTCATCGATGCGCCGTCACACGGGGTTTCGCTGAATGAAATCGCCGCCCAGGCCGGTCGATTCGACCTGGCCGTGTTGCACACCTCGGCGCCCTCCTTCGCCGCGGATCTCGCCGCAATCGAAGCCCTGAAACGCGGCAATCCGCGGCTCAAGGCGGGCTTGATCGGCGCCAAGGTCGCGGTCGATCCGGAAGGAAGCCTGAAAGCTTCCGCCGCCGTCGATTTCGTCGCCCGGCAGGAATTCGATTTCGCCATCAAGGAAGTGGCGGAAGGCCGGGACTGGCCGGCCATCGCCGGGCTGTCCTTCCGCAACGCCCAGGGCGTGATCGTGCACAATCCGGAGCGCGCCGTTCTCGAGGACATGGATCTTCTGCCGTTCGTGACCCCCGTGTACAAGCGCGACCTGAAGATCGAGAAGTATTTCATCGGCTATCTCGAGCACCCGTACCTGTCGTTCTACACCGGGCGAGGCTGCAAATCCCGTTGCACATTTTGCCTGTGGCCGCAGACCGTGGGCGGGCATCGCTATCGCACGCGCAGCGTCGGCCACGTCGTCGAGGAGGTGCGTTGGGCCAAGCAGGCGTTTCCCGAGGTCAAGGAATTCTTCTTCGACGACGATACGTTCACCGACGACCTGCGGCGGACCGAAGCGATCGCCCGTGAGCTGGGCAAGCTCGGCGTGACCTGGTCTTGCAACGCCAAGGCCAATGTGCCGCGCGAGACATTGCGGGTGATGCGGGACCACGGCTTGAGGCTGCTGCTGGTCGGCTACGAAACCGGCAATCAGCAGATCCTGTACAACATCAAGAAAGGCATGCGCATCGACGTGGCCAGGCGTTTCACCAAGGACTGCCACGAGCTCGGGATCACGATTCACGGCACCTTCATCCTCGGCCTGCCGGGCGAGACCAAAGAGACCATCCAGGAAACCATCCGGTTCGCCACCGAGATCAACCCGCACACCATCCAGGTGTCGCTCGCGGCACCGTATCCCGGCACGTATCTCCACCGGCAGGCGCTGGAGAACGGATGGCTCGACGAGACCAACGCCGAGCTGGTGGATGAGCGCGGCGTGCAGATCGCGCCCCTGCACTATCCCCACCTCAGCCATTCGGAGATCTTCCATTCCGTCGAGGAATTCTATCGGCGCTTCTATTTCCGCGCGCCGAAGATCGCATCGATCGTCTCGGAGATGGCGCTCAGCCCGCAGATGATGAAGCGCCGATTGCGGGAAGGCATCGAGTTCTTCCGATTCCTGCGCGAGCGCCGCGAAGCCGCGCATTGAAGCCTGCGCGCGGCCCGCGCTCGGGGCCGGCCCGTTCACCGCAAATAGCCGGCCTTGCGGAACCAGGCGATGGCGTCGGCGAGCCCTTGCTGGTACGGCCGCGAGCTGTAGCCCAGCTCGCGGCGAGCCTTTTCGTGGGTGAAGAACATGCGATGGCGCGCCATGTGCAGGCTATCGCGGGTGACGAACGGGGTGGTGCCGGCCAGCCGCGCCATGGTTTCGCTGCCCCACGCCAATGGGAACATCAGGGCGAGCGGCAACTTCAGCCGCGGCGGGCGGCGGCCGATATTCTGCGCGATCTCGGCCAGCATTTGGCGAAGCAGCACGTTGTCTCCGCCGAGGATGTAGCGCTCCCCGATCCGCCCGCGCTCCAGCGCGGCGAGATGGCCCGCTGCGATGTCGTCGACATGCGCAAGGTTTAAACCGGTATCCACGAACCCCGGCATGCGGCCCGATGCGGCTTGCACGATCACCCGGCCGGTCGGCGTGGGCTTGATGTCGCGAGGGCCGATCGGGGCCGAAGGATTGACGATCACGGCCGGAAGACCGCTGGTCTCCACGAGATCTTGCACCACGCGCTCGGCCAGCACCTTGCTGCGCTTGTAGGCGCCGATCGCCTGCTCGACGCCGAGCGTGCGCGTTTCGTCGGCGGGCGCGCCGTCGCTGCGAAGCGCGAGGGTGGCGACGCTGCTGGTATAGACCACGCGCTCGACGCCGGCCCGAAGCGCCTCCTCCATGACGATGCGGGTGCCTTCCACGTTGACGCGCAGCAAGTCGTCGGCAACGGGCGCCCAAAGCCGGTAGTCGGCAGCCGCATGGACGAGGTAGCGGACGCCTGCGAGCGCCGCGGCGACCGCGTCGCGATCGCGCACGTCGCCCTCCACCACCTCACAGCCGGAGTCGATGAGGTTGGTGCGCACGCTGGAGCGCCGTACCAGCGCCCGCACCGGATAACCGGCGCGCCCGAACGCCTGCACGAGGGCGGATCCGATGAATCCGCTTGCGCCTGTGATCAGGACGGGGCCGGCGTGCGGACCGGCAGGCTGGATCATCATGCGACCGATAGCTTGGGAAGCCGCGGCGGTTGGTCGATACCGTGTAATACCATTAAAGCAACGACGCCGCACGAGTTCCGCGATCCTCCGCCCGGAATCGCATGGCGCGCTCGTCCAAACCCGGACCGCGACGCCTTCGCCCGCGGCCTGCGCTGCGGAATTCACAGAAGACATTCGCGCGACGGCCGCGCTTAAATTTTTTGCAGCGATCCATGCGGCGCTTTCCGGAACCCGGCATGTGCGCCCGAGTTCTGCCGATGGGAAAGTAGTTTCCCGGGCGCCGAAGAGCCGCATGAAGACTCCCGAGGCGTGTCCAGAGAGCGGTGGGTATTCGGCGACGCCCACCGCCGCGGTGGGCGTCATGGCCCGCTTCGATTCCGAGCCGAGTGATCCGGGTCGTTCGCCTCGCGCGCCGATGAGGCGATGGCCCCTTGAGTTGAGGAGGTTGGAAATGGCTTACCTGGACGTCAGCCCTATGATCGTCGCGTTGCGGACCAGCCCCAGTGATTTCGAGATGAAGCGCGGCTGGCTTCGTCACTTCCCCAGCCGGCATGAATTCAAGTTCGACAGCGAGGGCAATGTCCGGCTGCATGCCCGCTGCGACTGCGCCATGCTCGCGGTTCGCCGTGAGCAGGGACTCCAGCTCTGGCAGACGTTTCAGCAGTGGCACGTCAGCTATTGGCGGCCCCTCGAAATCAACAAGGAATTCGCCTCGCACTTCCGGAAACCGAATCCGCTGACGCGGGCGCTCCGGAATATGATCGCGAAAATCCGGCGCGCCGTGCTTCTGCACGGCGAGGACAGGGCCGCCGCCCGAGCCCCCTCGATCGTGCCCGCCGAATAGGACAGCCGAGGCCCGACCGGGCCGCTGAGCCACCGCGCATTTGGGGCGGCCTCCCGGCCGCCCGGAAGGATGTTGCGCGCTGGAATGGTCCGATGCAAAACCGCCGCGCGCGGCGAGGGGCAAGCGGCGCCTTGCGCCGTCGCGGGCATTCATTCCGCGCCGTCGTCACAGCGCGAAGCCTGGCCGGGATGCGTGGCGCAATGTGAGCCATTTCACATCCGCTACCCGGCTCTCATGCGATGCTGCGCAACGCGCTGGCAGTCGGCCTTTCCCCATCTTCACGGCTGCCGGTCGGACTGACCCCGGCCCGGTCTGGAGCCGGGGTCTCTTTTTGCCTCGATGATCCCGCCCAAAATCGGTTAGATTCACGAGGGGTTCGCGGCGATCGGCCCTCGCGAACACGGGGTTCGATGTGCTTCGTGCCGGGAAATTGCCGAGTCTCAAACTGCGGTGGGTACCACTCGGCGATCAACCCCGCGGAGATGCGCAGGAGAGAACATGGCTGCCACGGGTTCGACTTCGGAACGAAGGGAAGGTGCCGACCCCGCCGGCGAAGCTGCGGCCCCGGCACGGTCGGCAAAGGTATCCGAGATCGTGATGATGAACGCGATCGAGCTCGCGCGGGCCATCCAATCCAGACAGGTATCCTGTGCCGAAGTGATGAGCGCCTATCTCCACCATATCGGCCGGATCAACCCGCAGGTGAACGCGATCGTGTCGCTGCAGGACCCCGACGACCTGATGAAGCAGGCACGGGAACGCGATGATGCGCTCGCTCACGGCGGGTGCATGGGTTGGATGCACGGGTTTCCGCAAGCGATCAAGGACCTGAGTGCCACCAAAGGCATCCGCACCACGCAAGGATCGCCGATTCTCGAGGATTTCGTCCCACAGGAGGACGCGATCTACGTGGAGCGGATCAAGCGGGCCGGCGGCATCATCATCGGCAAGACCAATACGCCGGAATTCGGACTGGGCTCGCAGACTTATAACCCGGTATTCGGCACCACGCTCAACGCGCACGATCCATCCAAGACCGCGGGCGGCAGCAGCGGGGGCGCGGCGGTGGCGCTCGCGCTTCGCATGTTGCCGGTTGCCGACGGCAGCGACCATGGCGGCTCGCTGCGCAATCCCGCCGCGTTCAACAACGTGCTCGGGTTCCGCACCTCCTATGGACGGATCCCGGCGGCGGTGCCCGACGCCTTCAACTCCTCGCTCTCGGTTGCCGGGCCGATGGCCCGCAGCGTGCCCGATCTGGCCATGCTGCTTTCGGTGCTCGCCGGATACGACCCGCGCGCGCCCCTGTCCAACCGCCAGGATCCCGCGCAAGTCGTCGAGCCGTTGCGGCGCGATTTCCGGGGCACCCGCGTGGCCTGGGCAGGAAGTTTCGGCGGATATCTGCGTTTCGAGCCAGGCGTGCTCGATCTTTGCAAGCACGCGATCGGCGTGCTGGAGACGCTCGGCTGCACGGTGGAGGAGGCGTGGCCGGACTACCCGGTCGATCGCGTCTGGGAAAACTGGCAGCCTTTGCGCGCCTGGCAGGTCGGCTGCAAGCTCAAGGAGTTTTATGCAGATCCGGCAAAACGCGCGTTGATGAAACCGGAAGCACAATGGGAAGTGGAGCGCGGGCTGAGACTGAGCGCGTTCGAGGTATTCGACGCCTCGGTCGTGCGCTCGTCCTGGTATCAGGCAGTGCGGCGATTCTTCGAGCAATACGATTATCTCATACTGCCGAGCGCGCAGGTTTTTCCTTTCGATGCCCGCACCCATTGGCCGCGGCAGATCGACGGCGTGAAGATGGATACCTACCATCGCTGGATGGAGGTCATGATTCCCGTCACGATGTCGGGCTGCCCCGCCCTCGCCGTCCCTGCCGGTTTCAATGAAACGGGCCTGCCGACCGGATTGCAGATCGTCGGGCCGAACCACGGCGAGCTCGCCTGTCTGCAGCTTGCCTATGCCTATGACACGGCGACAAGCTGGATCAGCAAACGAAAACCTCCGCTGCTCGGTTTGAGCTAGTCTAGACTAAGCACGCTGTCCGCATCCGACCCGGGGTGCTGCCGGCAGGAACTGACCCTCCCCTTCAACGGCAATGCCACTTTCACTTTCGGGGACGATTGCGCGGGCACCGGGGTGCGCGGCATCGGCACTGCCCTCGTTCAGCTCGTCGAGAGAGGCCCGATCGCCGCGCGGAAGGCGCGCTCTACCAGCCTTGGAGGAACACCGCGTCGGGCGGCGGCGCGGGCCCGGTCGCCTCGGTGCTCAGCTTGCCGTAACGGCCCCGGAAAAACACCAGCGGACGCGGCATGGCCGCGTGCAGTACCGAGATCGCCACCACCCTGCCGACGAAGATTTCGTGATCGCCGCCGTCGTGGCGGGCATGGGTCACGCATTCCAGCGACACCAGCACATTGGGCAGGACCGGAACTCCGGTCTCGCCCGGCAGCACGCTCACGCCCTCCCATTTCTCGCCCAACGCCCGGGCGAAGCGATTGGACATGATCTCCTGATCCTCGTTCAGGATATTGACCGCATAGCGGTCGACGCGCTGCCATGCCGCAAAGCCGTACGCCGCGCGCGACACGCTGAACAGCACCAACGGCGGCGACAGCGACACCGAATTGAACGAGCTGACCGTCAGCCCGAGACGCTCTCCGGCGTCCGAGAATGCCGTCA
>VAZU01000129.1:1120-16100 GCA_005884745.1 Alphaproteobacteria bacterium | reverse complement strand
CACACGGCGCGCCGGGTGACCATCCCGCTGGCGCTTCCCGCTCTCGTGGCCGGCGCGCTGATCGCATTCCTGCAGGCCATGACCCTGTTCGGCTCGCCGGCGATCCTGGCGCTGCCGGCCGGCTTTCACACCATGACCACGAAAATCTGGAGCTTGTTCCAGTATCCGCCGAAGCCCGAGCTCGCCGCGGCGGCGTCGCTGCCGCTGCTGCTGCTCACGATCGTGCTGCTGCGCGCCGAACATCGGATCCTCGGCCGGCGCGGCTACTCGGTGCTGGGCGGGCGGCCCGGCGATGCCCGGCTGGTGCGGCTCGGGTCCTGTGCTTCCTCGTGCTGCTCAATCCGGTGTTCCTTCCCTATGGAGCGCTCGTCAATGCGGCGTTCTCGCCGGTGGCGACGCAGCTGGTGTCGCTCCACAGCCTCACCCTGCACAACATCGAGTTCGTGTTCTTCGAGCTCTCGACGACGCAGCTCGCCTTGAAGAATACGTTCCTGCTCGGCGTGCTGGCCGCGACGCTGGGAACCCTGCTCGCATTGGTGATCGCCTATCTCACGAGCCGCCAGGCGATCGCCGGTTACCGCGTGCTCGGATTCCTCGCCACGGCGCCGGTCGCGATCCCCGGAATCGTGCTCGGGGTGGGACTATTCCTCGCCTACACCCGGCCGCCCTTCGTTCTCTACGGCACGCTGTGGATCCTGCTCATCGCCTTCATCACCATCAGCCTTCCGGCGGCCTATCAGCAGCTGCAGTCCGCGATCCGCACGGTGCATCCCGAGCTCGAGGACGCCGGCCGCATCCTCGGCGCGACGCGGCTGCAGGCGCTACGCCACGTCACCGCGCCGCTGCTGCGCAGCGGGGTGATCGCAACCTGGTGCTTCATCTTCGTCGGCGTGATTCGCGAATTGTCGGCGGCGATCATGCTGTTCACCTCGCAGACCAAGGTCGTCTCGGTGCTGATCTTCGATCTCAACGAAAGCGGCGACCTCGGCGCCATCGCCGTGCTGGGCCTGATGATGCTGGCGATCACCTATGCCATCGTCGTCCTGGTGAACCGGATTCCGGGCTTCGGTTTCGGCGTCCGCCTGCGCAACCATTGACGCCGTCCATGACTTCCTCCGCCGAGCCGAGCGTCGCCGAGCACCTGGCCGAACGCATCGCCGCGCTCGATCCCGCATTTTTGCCGGAAAGCGTCCGGCGCAAATGCGAGGACTTGCTCATCGACGTGATCGGGCTGTGCGTCGCCGCCCGGCACTCCGATTATATCGAGAGCGCGCTCGCGGCCTGCGACGACGATGGTCCGTGTACCGCGATCGGCCATGGCCGGCGGCTGAGCGCGGCCGGCGCGGCCTTCGTCAACGGCACGGCGGCGCACGGCGAGGATTTCGACGATACCTTCGAAGGCGGCCCGGTGCATGCCGGCGCCGTGATCGTGCCGGCGGTGCTCGCTGCCTGCGAGCGCTATGCGCTTTCCGGCGCAGCGGCGCTCATGGGAATCGCGGCCGGGGTCGAGACGCTCTGCCGCCTGAGCCTCGTCGTGCCCAAGGCGATCCATCGCGCCGGCTTCCATCCGACCGCCGTGCTCGGTCCGATGGCGGCCGCGGCCGGGGTCGGCGCGGCGCTCGGGCTCACGCAGCGGCAACTCGTCGATGCGTTGGGGACCGCCGGCAGCATGGCGAGCGGGATCATCGAGTACCTTGCCGAAGGCGCCTGGACCAAGCGCCTGCATCCGGGCTGGGCGGCGCAATCGGGCTTGCGCGCCGCGCTGCTCGGACGCGCGGGATTCGTCGGTCCGCGCACCGTGTTCGAAGGCGTTCACGGCGTGTTCCACGGCTTCGCCCACGCGCGCGACGGCGATTATGCGGCGCTCGTCGGCGATTTCGGGAAACGCTGGCTGCTGGAGACGCTGGCCTTCAAGCCGTATCCTTGCGGCACCATGATCCATCCGTACATCGACTGCGCGCGCCGCCTCGCGACGCGCGGCGTGCGCACCGACGAGATCGAAACGCTGGTTTGCGAGGTCGCGGAAGCAACGGTGCACCGCCTGTGGGAGCCGCTCGCGGACAAGCAACGGCCGGTGAACGGCTATGCGGCGAAATTCAGCACGCCCTATTGCATCGCCGCCGGTTTCGTGCGCGGCGACGTCGGGCTCGATGCGTTCACCGATGAAGCGGTGCGCGATCCCGCACTCCTCGGTCTTGCGGTAAAAGTCCGCTACGTGATCGATCGGGAAAATCCGTATCCGGCAAACTACACCGGTCATATCCGCGCGCGCTTGCGCGGCGGGCGCCTCGTCGAGGAGCGCCAGCCGCACCTGCGCGGCGGCAGTCGCGAGCCGCTCGGTCGCGCCGACATCGAGAAAAAATTTTTGCGCAACGCGCGCCACGGCGGCTGGCGCGACGAACAAATCGCCGCGGCGCTCAAGCTCGCCGGCACGCCGTGGGACGGCGCGGTCGAGCTTTCGGCATTGCGCGGCTAGCGCGCGGGGAAAGTTTCATGAGTGGGCACAGCCAGCTTTCGGGCCGCGTCGCCGTCGTGACGGGGGCCGGACGCAACATCGGCCGCGCCATTGCCCTCGAGCTGGCCGCGGCCGGCGCCGCGGTCGTCGTCAACGCGCGCTCGAACCGCGACGAAGTCCAGGCGGTAGTGCATGAGATCGAACGCGAAGGCGGCCGGGCGCTCGCGTGCCTGGCCGACGTCGCCGACGCCGAGGCGGTCGAGGCGATGATGGCGGCCGCGGTCGAGCGCTTCGGCCGCATCGATATTCTCGTCAACAACGCCGCGCTGCGCCGCGAGCAGCGGCTCGAGCAAATGAGCTTCGGCGATTGGCGCGAGATTCTCGGCGTAATCCTCGACGGCGCGTTCCATTGCGTCAAGGCCGCGCTGCCGCAGCTTCGCGCCAGCGGAGCCGGCGCCATCGTCAACATCGGCGGCTTGAGCGCGCACACCGGAGCCAAGCATCGCGCACACGTCGTCACCGCCAAGGCAGGGCTCGCCGGATTCACCCGCGCGCTCGCCCATGATCTCGCGGCCGACCGTGTCACCGTCAACTGCGTCGCTCCGGGGCTGATCGGCACCGCGCGCGTCGCGGGCACGCCGGAGCCCGCCCACCACCGGCGCCACGACACGCTGACCGGCAGCCGCGGAACGCCGGACGACATTGCCGCAACGGTGCGGTTCCTGTGCGGCCCTGAGGCGCGCTACATCACGGGACAGACGTTTCACGTCAACGGCGGCGCGTTTTTGGGGTGACGGCACGCCGTGCGGCGCAATGGGCGATTGCAGTTGCGTCCCGCCCGCCCCGCAGTCTAACTAGGCGGCCGAGAGAAGCACTTCCGGGGAGGAACCGATGTCGACGACCAAGGCGGCGGACCGCGCAGCGCGAGCCGCCACGCGTCACGCTGGAGCGAGAGTCCAGCTCGTGTTTGCCGGCGCGTTTGCTGCCCTCCTGGCTCTGGGCCTTCCGTTTGCGGCGCAGGCGCAGCAGCCGATCGTCATCAAGTTCAGCCACGTCACCACGTCCGACACCCCGAAGGGCAAGGGCGCCGAGAAATTCAAGGAGCTTGCCGAGAAGTACACCGGCGGCAAGGTCAAGGTGGAGGTCTATCCGAACTCCCAGCTCTACAATGACAAGGAAGAGATCGAGGCGCTGCAGCTCGGCGCGGTGCAGATGCTCGCGCCCTCGACCGCGAAATTCGCGCCGTTGGGTGCCAAGGAGTTCGAGGCGCTCGATTTGCCGTTCCTGTTCGCGAACGACGACGAATATACGCGGATCAGCAAGGGACCGGTCGGCCAGTGGTTGTTCCAGAAGCTAGTACCCAAGGGCATCACCGGGCTTGCGTTCTGGGACAACGGCTTCCACATGGTGTCGGCGAACCGGCCGCTGATCGCGCCCGCCGATTTCCAGGGTCTCAAGTTCCGCATCTCCGGATCGAAGATTGCCGATCAGTATTTCCGATTGATGGGCGGGCTGCCGCAGATCCTGGCGTTCTCCGAGGTATACCAAGCCCTGCAGACCGGCGTGGTGGACGGCTGCGAAAATACTCCGTCGAATTATCTGACGCAGAAGTTCTACGAAGTGCAAAAACACGTCTCCGCCGCCAATCATGCCCATCTGCAATATGCGGTGATCGTCAACACGAAATTCTGGACCGGGCTGCCGGCCGATATCCGCGGGCAACTCGATCAGGCGATGAATGAAGCGACCGACTATACCAACTCGATTGCACGCAAGGAAAACGAGGATGCGATGGCGGCGATCGAGGGGTCCGGCAAAACCACCATCCATGTGCTGACGGAACCCCAGCGCCAAGCGTGGAAAACCAAGATGATGCCCGCCTACGATTGGGCAAAGGGGCGGGTCGGGAAGGAAGTGCTCGATCTCCTCAGCAAGGCCATGGACACAAAAACAAATTGAGCCTGAGCGGGGGAGAGGGATTGGCCTGAGACTGCACACGTTCTCGGCCTAGTTCACCTGAGTGGGGGATTCCGTGCTGGCTCGTGCACTCAATCATCTAGAGGAATGGCTGATCGCCTTCCTCATCGCCGCCGCCACATCGCTGATCTTCGTCGCGGTGCTGCACCGCTACGGCACGGTCGCTGCCATCGATCTGTCAAAATGGGCGGATGCGCACGGGCTGACCCTCATCGCGGCGGCGCTCAACAACATCTTCGTCCGGCTCAGCGACCTGGACCTGTCATGGGCGCAGGAGCTGTGCATCTACATGTTCGTCTGGATGGCGAAATTCGGCGCCGCCTACGGCGTGCGGACCGGCATCCACGTCGGCGTGGACGTGCTCGTCAATCGCGTCAGTCCTTTCGCGCGTCGGCGCGTGATCCTGTTCAGCTTACTGTGCGGCGCGCTGTTCACCGGCACCGTCGCCGCGTTCGGGGCGATCTTCGTCGTGCAGATGTTCCAAACCGGCCAAGTGTCGAACGACCTGGAGGCGCCGATGTGGATCGTCTATCTGGCGGTCCCGCTCGGCTCCGGGCTGATGTGCTTCCGGTTCCTGCAGGTCGCCTGGTCCTTTGCCCGCACCGGCGAACTGCCTCATCACGACGCCGCCCATGTCGAAGGCGTGCCGCAGACGTTCGAGCCGACCGTGCCTGGCGCGACGACAGGCGAAGCCGTGGCGGATCCGTTCCACCCGGTTGCGCCGGATCCCGCGAGCACCCGCAAGGGAAGCCCCCTCGGGCTGATCCTGATCCTGGCGCCGATATTGATTTTGGCGATCTGCCTCGCGCAAACCACCGGGTTCATGGTCCTGCCGCAGGGGGTACGTGCATTCATTGTTTTCGGGCTCCTGATCGCGCTGATGCTGACCGGGATGCCGATCTCGATCGCGCTCGGGCTGACCGTGCTCACCTTCCTGTTCACCCTCACGGAGGTGCCGATCCAGTCGGTCGCTCTCAAGCTGTTCACGGGCATCGAGCGGTTCGAGATCATGGCGGTGCCGTTCTTCATCCTGGCCGGCAGCTTCCTCACCCACGGCGGCGTCGCCAAGCGGATGATCGATTTTGCGATTTCGCTCGTCGGGCATTGGCACGGCGGGCTGGCCCTTGCCGGCGTCGTGGCGTGCGCAATGTTCGCGCTCGTATGCGGATCGAGCGTGGCCACGGTGGTGGCGATCGGCTCGATCGTGCTGCCCGAAATGGTCCGGCACGGCTACCCGATGCACTTCGGCGCGGGTGTCATCACGGTTGCCGGCTCGCTCGGTATCTTGATGCTGCCTTCGATCCCGAAAATTATCTACGCCATCTCCACCAACACCTCGATCGGCGCGCTGTTCGTCGCCGGCCTGCTGCCCGGAACCCTGCTCACCGTCATGCTCTGCGCCGTCACCTGGTACCTCGCGAAAACGCGAGGTTATCCGCGCGTCAACAGGGCAACGTGGATCGAGAGCTGGCGCGCGTTCCGCCGGAGCCTTTGGGGCTTGATGCTCGTCGTCATCATCATCGGCGGCATCTACAGCGGCGTGTTCACGCCGACCGAAGCAGCCGCCATGGCCGCCGTCTACTCGTTCGTCGTCTCGGTCTACGTCTACAAGGACCTCAAGCTCAAAGATGTCCCGCGGGTGCTGCTGCAGGCCGCCAACGTGAGCGCGATGCTGCTCTACATCATCACCAACGCCGTGCTGTTCTCGTTCGTGCTCACCAACGAGAATATTCCGCATGCGCTGGCCGACTGGATCCTGGCGCAGAATTTCGGCCCGCTTGGATTCCTGCTGCTGGTCAACGTTCTCCTGCTGCTGGCCGGCAATTTCATGGAACCGTCGTCGATCATTCTGATCATGGCGCCCATTCTGTTTCCCGCCGCCAGGCGGCTCGGCATCGATCCGGTGCATTTCGGCATCACGATCGACGTCAACATGGAAGTGGGTCTGTGCCACCCCCCGGTCGGGCTCAACCTCTATGTCGCGTCCACCATCGCCCGCATGCGCATCGTCGAACTCACGGTCGCGGTGCTGCCGTGGCTCGGCACCATGCTGGTATTCCTGGTCATCGTGACCTACTGGCCGGAGCTGACGCTATTTCTGCCTCGCATTCTCGGCATGTTGTAGATGTCGCCAGTCAGGAGACCGCCCCGGCGCCGCCGCCCCGATTGCCTACAGGCCGCCCCGATTGTCTACAGCATGGGCGCGGCGTGGCGGCGGGCGTCCCCAGCCGACGGAGCAATTGGACCCGCCGGTTGCTTCACTGAATTTCGAAGCTCGTCTCCATCAGCTTCTTGCTGCCATACCATATTTGGAACGTGGTCTTTCCAACCTGCGCTTGCCAGTCCTTAACGCGCATGCCGTTCCATGCTTTGCTTCCGAGAGTGCGGTCCCACAAGTCGCCGTGGTCGGTCCCGTCGGGATCCGTCCTGACGATCTTGACCTGCACATTCTTGCCGACGGGGGTTCCGTCCAAATACCACCAGAAGCCGACGCGCGGCAATCCATCGTCGAATTGGCTGACCTCAAAGCCGCCGCTGTCGATTCCCCGGCCCGCCTTCACCAGCTTGTAGCCGGTAGAGATGGTTTTGCCGGTCTTTTCCTCGGTCTTCACTTGGGCCGAGTAAACGCCCGCCTCGAGCAGGCGCGCGCCGGTCACGCTCTGGGCGTGCGTTGCACCCACAAGCAGCAAGCTGAATAGAGCTGCTAAAACGGTTCTTGCCGTCATGACTGCCCTCCATTCCCTTCCAGACACCCGTTCGATTCATATCACGGTATCCAATTCTTTTTCCACCATGCGACCTCACCGCGTCGGGCTGGCTCTGCGATCTCGGCTTTCCGGCGGGTTCCGACGCGCACGCCAGCATATCCGCGCAACGGTCCCGAGATGGTCGCTTCGCGGAACTGCTCAAGACCCGCGCTGCGGCACGATCACTCCTGATGAGAACCAGAAGCATCTCCCCGCAGTGGTGCCAATACGGGCAGGCTTTGGAATTGCTCCAGTCCGCGATCAACTGTGCAGCGTCCGCAAAGCGTCTCAAGCTGGGCCGCTGGGCAGACCCCGGCCGCGCCGGTTGCGCGCTGGAATTGGCCGGATCCGCGATCCGGGCGGCGGCCGCGGCTATTGCCTGCCGCGTTGCGGCGGTTTACCTATCCGGCACGGGGCCACGTGGCGGAGTGGTTACGCAGCGGTCTGCAAAACCGTTTACCCCGGTTCAATTCCGGGCGTGGCCTCCAAGCAAAATCAAAGACTTAGCTCAGTTTACACACTGCACCGATCTTCGATAAAATCTGTCTAGTGGCTCGCTAGGGACTCACTCCTCGGCGGGAGACCTATGCAGCTCTGAATAAAGATCATTTCAATTCGGCAACCCTACGCCTGGGCGATCATCGCCGGCCACAAGCCGGTCGAGAACCGCAGTCGCTCGCGGGCATCTCCCTTGAAGCCTGCGCGGCGTTCCCTGCCAACGATCCGATGTCCCTTCATTCGTTATCGAAGCGTAGCCATCGATTTCGTGCCCAATCCCCGAGTCTCTAACTGCAGACTCCTGTACCAAGTCAACAAGGAAGCCAAGCAAATCATCAGCGCGATGCCTGAAGCGCTCACGGCCACTTGGGCGACGGCGCCGAGCGACCATTCGAACAGGATGACGTGCGCTGCGAACGACAGGAATACTCCGGCGCAGAAGATCTCGAGTGAGTGCTGCCCGCATAGGATAGCTTGACGGAACACGGGCGCTTGCCAAGCGACCCATTCACGCGGAACGAAACGCAGGACAATGAGCGTGACCGCCAGGAAATGCAGGAGCCGAAATGGATGCACGTCGGTCTTGTCGATCGGATGGTCGATGATCCACTGCGTCAGCCAGGACGGCTGGATCGCCGCGAAGGACCGCGAGTGCCAGCCCATTGCAATGAAGAACGCCACCACGACGCAGATCGCGGCGGCGACGATGACGATGCGGGATTCGGTCACGCCGCGCAGGCGCTCTGCGCCACCCGCCGCGCACCAAGCCCCGAGCACGAACAGGAACTGCCAGGCGAACGGATTGAAATACCAGAGCCCGTCGGGATAAGCCGAAAGATTCCAGCCGAACAGCCATACGCATGCATAGAGGGCCGCCGATCCGGCAAGAACCAAGTTCGGCGCGCGCTGCAGGAGCCGGAGGGTCGGCGGGAAAGCGCCGAGCACGAGGATGTAGACGGGGAGCACATCGAGATCCACCGGCTTGAAGTGCAGCAGCAATGCTTGGGCCATCGCGGTCCCAGGATCGCGAAAGAACATCGACGTATTGGTGTAGTTCTCGAAATTGGGAGCGCCAAATTTCGCGGCGGCATATCCCACCTCCGCAACGTAAAAGGCGAACAGGAGCAGATGGGCGACATAGATCTGCCAAACGCGACGCAGAATCCGGGCGCTGCCGACCGCGAAACCCTGCTGCCACATCTTGCGGCCGTAGACCAAGGAAGCCGTGTACCCGGAAACAAAGATGAAGATCTCCGCCGCATCGCTGAAACCGTAATTGCGGATGGTGACCCAGCTGGCGACATCGATCACGCGATGCGAGGGAATGTGGTCGAGGAAGATCACCCAAAGCGACAATCCTCGAATTCATCGCGGCACCGAATCTCAAGAGCCATCCACGTTTTATATTGGCGTGCGACCGCGCTTTTCGACGCCCGCGCCCGCGTGACTGAGGTCGGAACCGACTAACAGCCGCGGCAAATATTGAGCTGCTTGTCGAGATCGCGTTGATTCTGCGTGACAGCCCTGGATTTCTTAGGGTCGTGTTGCAGGGACGGGAACGCCAATGGACTTAGAAGACCTGACGGCGCCAATGACGCCGATTCTGCCATGGCAATCGCTCACAATTGCCATGGGATTACGCCCAGGATCCAGCACAGCACGCCGATAATGCCCATCACCAACAACCACCAATTGTCACCAATCGGCGTCATGCCTTACTCCTCTTGGATACTGGTGATCAGCAGGAAGATCACAGTCGCTTGATCATCTGCTCGCGGACCATGGGCGCCTCCAGAGTCAGCCGCGGCATCCTGCGTGCGAAAAAGCCGCGTTATCTGATCTCAAGTTAGGCGACTTCACGCATCTCTTCGACTTAAGAGGCGCAAGAGGGTGCAAATGATCACAAAGAAGTCAGGGCGGCAGCAAATTCCCGGCGATCGGCGACACGGATCGGTGAACCTCAATACTTCAGTGCCGACATCTCCTCTCGCGCGGCACTGCTGAAGTCACGCAAGAGATCCAGTTTACCTCTGTCTCCGCGGGTCATTCGCCACGATTTGCTGGTATTTGCACTGCTTCACTCGCGCCGGCGCGCCGTCTCGTATACCAATTTGCCTCGCGCAGACAGGCGGCTTGCGCACGTGCTTGGCATCCCGGCGTGCTCCCCCGCTTCCTCCCCCCGCCGGGCTCGCCGGTGGCCGGTCCGTCCCCCCGAGGACCGGCCGCCCCTCCTCTGGGACGACGGAGGACGACGCTGATCGCATGTGTATGAACACTCTCTAATCCGGCGAACGTCGCAAGCGACCGAACCGAGCTATGATGGCAGCAAGTGTTTCGACGCCCCTCCCAGGCACGTCGCCGCGATCCGCGCGGGCGGCACCGGTTCGCTGGGCGGACAATCCCGCTGTCGTCGCCGTCGTATTCGCGCTGAAAACCTTCTTGGCCGGCCTCCTTGCCTTATTCCTCGCGTTCTGGCTCGCGCTCGACCAACCAAGGTGGGCGCGCATCCGTTCGAGTTAAGAGGTGAAAGACGATGCAAATGGTCGCAAAGAACCCGCGAGTGGCAGCAAATTACGTGACGCGCCGACAGCATGGATGGGCGAGTCTCAATGCTTCAGCGCCGACAGCTCCTCTCGCGCGGCGTTGCTGAAGTCGCGCAGGAGATCCAGCTTGTCCCTGTTGATCTCCTCATGCAGCTCGGCGATGGTCTTGTTGGGCGAAAAGTAAATGTCGACGATGGTCCGCAGGACGACCTCGGCTTTGTCGACGATTCCAGAGGTCGAAATGACGCGCATCCGGTTGACGAGCGCGGAGGTGCCGACGAGCATCAGGATATCGACCGCACTGTGCATCAGCGCGTCGCCGTAGAGCTTCGAGGCCTCCTCGATGAATTTCCTGTAGAGCTTTTGCCGGACGGTCAGGTCCCGTGTCGTGAGCGCCGCCCGGGCCTGGACCCGCTGGGTCATCAACGTCACTGCCAGCGTGGTTAGGCCCCCGATCGCGGAACCGGCGAGCGCGGCAAGCGCGGGTTCAAGCGCAACCGTCATGGCGCGCCCTCCAGATCCACCGACTTAGGTCGAACTCTTCGCTTCATCGCTCGCACACCCGCGCGATCACGCCGTTGGCGTCATCGAGGGCGCCCTCGAGTTGCTGCAGATCGGCGTCCCTGTTCGCGCCCGAAAGACATCGCTCAAATACCCCTCGGACTTTGCTCACGGTAGCGACGTGCTGGCGATAGGCCGCGCATTGCCGGTCTTCCGGCGCATGCTCAACGTCGCGCAGGTGCAGAACAGACTTGATCAAGGTGATGTCGGTGGTGCCGAGCTCGCGCTGGCACGACGATGGGGCGGCTCCCGCCGGAAGGCTGCACAGCAGCCATCCAGCGGAGATTGCAACCCGCAGTATCGCGGATCGTCGCCAGCTGTTCTGTTCCGCTCGTTTCATGACGGTGTAGTTCATTTTCGCTCAGCGTCGTTCTGCCGAGACATGACGGCGACCCAAGGGAACCAGAGGCTCGCCAGCTTGAACCAGTAGACCGTCCACGCTTTCAGTGCCGACCGGCTCAGCATCATGGAATCCTATCCGTGCTGCGGCTGGATGGCCTGCAGGTCACCAAACAACGACATGCTCTACATGCCAAGTTGTTAGCTCGAGCCGCGCGCCGAGGCGAATGAATGCCGGCAAATGGCCCTGAATCGTCGCAAATCCTGAGGGCAGCTCATCGGCTTAAAGCCTCAGCCGGTTCCTTCAAACGGGCCGCGGACAGTGTGTTACG
Organism: Alphaproteobacteria bacterium; assembly: GCA_005884745.1. Classification (GTDB taxonomy): domain Bacteria; phylum Pseudomonadota; class Alphaproteobacteria; order Rhizobiales; family Xanthobacteraceae; genus AP-16. The sequence goes on along the minus strand of VAZU01000129.1, from coordinate 4,648 downwards.
ACGGCGGTCGATGCAAATGGCATCCGCATTCGCCACGATTTGCCGAGATTTGGAATGCTTCACTCGCACCGGCGCGCCTTGTCGCGTACCGATTTGGCCACGAAGACGGGCGGCCCCCCGCTTCCTCCCCACGCCGGGCTCGCCGGCGGCCGGTCCCTTTCCCCCGAGGACCGGCCGCCCCCTCCGCCGGGACGATGGACGACGGCGTTATGATGACAGCGAGCGTTTCGACGACCATTGCAGGCATGCCGCCGCGCCTCGCGCCGGCGGCACCGGTTCGCTGGGCGGACAATCCCGCTGTCGTCGCCGTCGTATTCGCGATCAAAGCCTTTTTGGCCGGCCTCCTTGCCCTCTTCATCGCTTTCTGGCTTGGGCTCGACGAACCCAGGTGGGCGCTGCTCACCGTGTTCATCGTTTCCCAGCCCGATAGCGGCCTCGTGCTCGCCAAAGGGTTCTACCGCATCCTCGGCACGATAGCCGGGGTGCTGGTGTCGATCGCGCTGGTGTTCGGGCTATCCCAGTCCGGCGAGCTCTTCCTCGCGTCCTTGGCGCTGTGGATCGGGCTGTGCAATTTCGCGGCGGCCGCGCTGCGCAACTTCGCTTCTTATGGATTTCTGCTGGCCGGCTACACGGTTGCCGTCATCGGCATATCGGCCGCCCTCAATCCGGATCAAGCCTTCCCGCTTTTGTTGGCGCGATTCACCGAGATCGTTCTCGGAATTGTATGCGCGTCACTCGTCAGCCGAATGGTGTTTCCGCGCGACCTCATGCCGAAGCTCGTCGGCCTGGTTGAGGCGCTGCGCCGCGGCGCCGAACGCCTTGCCGCAGCCGTCAGGCGCGTCGATTGGCAGGACCGCGCCGGCGAACGCCGGCAATTCCTCACCGACTTCGCGGCGGTCGAGACGACGCGCGCGTCCGCCTATTTTGAAAGCCCCGAGGCCCGGGCCTGCAACGGCGCGCTTCGGCAGCTGGTGGGCGCGGCCCTGCACGTGAGCGCCGTCGCCGAGGCCACGGCCGGCCGAACGGGCTCGCGACTCGCTGCTGATGTTCCGCAAATCGCCGACCTGATCCGTGCGGCGCCGGACACGCCGCGTGGAAATGGCGAACTCGTGTCCCGCATCGTTGATGCGGTGGATGCGCGCGCGCTCGCCGAAGCGGTGGTTCGCCTTCGCGCGGCTGCCGCGGCTTTCGACCAAGGCACGGCCGCCGACGACGATGCCGGCCGCGGTTTCTGGTCGGATCCGGTGGCGGCGGCCCTGACCGGAATTCGCTCCGCCCTCGTCGTCGCGGTTGCTTCGGCATTCTGGATCGTCACCGCATGGCCGAACGGTGCGATCGCGGTGATCGTCGCCGCCACCATGTGCAGCTTGTTCGGTGACCTGGAGCAACCGGTCAAAATCAGTCTCGCTCTCGTCGCAACCCTGCTGATTGCATTCATCCCGGTGTTCGGGACGGTGTACGGGCTGCTGCCGATGGCGACCGACTTCGTCTCCATGTCGGTGGCGCTCGCCCCCCTGCTGCTGGCATGCGGCGTCATCATTGCGCGCCTGCCTCTCGGCCTCTTTCCCGTCGCGTATTTCACAGTCGGGTCCAATATCGACAACGTGATGAATTACGATCTCTCCGCGTTCCTCAACACCTCGATTGCCATTCTCATGGGGATGGGCTTCGCGCTGGTGCTGTTTGCCGTATTCTTTCCGGAGACGCCGCGGCGGATAGGTAACCGGTTTCACCGTCAGTTGCTGGTCCGGCTCGGCCGGCTGTGCAGTGCGGAGCACCCCACGGTGGCGGATCATGAGCGCGCTCTCTACGAACGGCTCGCCGCAACGATCGTCCGCCTCAAGAATGAACCGGCGGCAGCGCGCGCCTGCATTGCCGGCGCCATCGTGCCGCGATGACCTCGGGAATTTTACGGCTCATCACAGCTGCCTCGCCGGGTTTTCTGCATCCGTCCCGCCGGCAGATCGTCAAGACCGCCTGGGACGCGCGCGCGCTGCGCCGCCGGGCGCTCGCCTTGGCCCGCTCCGTGGAGGACGATCAGGAAAGCGAGGCGCTCCTCGCCGCGCTCGCCGGCTGCGAGGTCCTCCGCTCGAGCCTGCTGAAAGCACCGCTGCTGTTGCGGGAGGTCTTGGATGCTCGCTGATGTAGACATCCTCGGCGCCTTCGTACCGGCCATCGCGATCTGGCTGTTCGTCTCGCTCGTCATCTTCATCGTTCCCGACGTTCTGCTCACGAGGGCGGGCTTCTATCGGTTGTTTTGGCATCCCGCGCTGGTTCGAACGTCGCTGTTCGTCTGCTGGTTCTGCGCGGGCGGCCTCGCCTCCGTGACCATGTGAGAAGGGAAAGACCATGTATATGGCGGTTCGCGTGTTCCTCACCCTCGTCGTCGTGGCCGCCGCCGTATTTCTCGGCTACGAGATGGCGTCCTATTATCTCTACTCGCCGTGGACCCGGGATGCCCGCATCCGCGCCGACGTCGTCACCGTTGCGCCCGACGTATCCGGCTACGTCACCGATGTGAACGTGCGCAATAATCAATTCGTGAGAAAAGGCGACATCCTGTTCAAGATCGAGCAGGACCGGTATCGCCTGGCGCTCGCCAATGCCGAGGCCTCTCTCGCCGTGCAATACGCGCAGCGGGAAATGCTGCATCAGCAGTTCGAGCGTCGGGCCAAACTGACCCTGGGGCTCAGCATTACCGCCGAGAATCTCGACAACGCGCGGCGGCAGTTCGAATCGGCCGCCGCCAACCATAAGCAGGCGACCGCCGCACGCGACGTTGCGGCGCTCAATCTCGAGCGCACCGAAGTGCGGGCGCCCGTCAACGGCTTCGTGACGAACCTCAACAACCTCGCACCGGGCGTCTATGCGTCCCAGGGAAAGGGCGTCATGGCCCTGATTGACAGCGACTCCTATCGCGTCGACGCTTATTTCGAGGAAACCAAGATTCCACGCATTGTTCCCGGCTCTCCCGTGCAGATCCGCTTGATGGACGGCGCCGGCACCCTGCAGGGACAGGTCGATGGCATCGCGCGCGGCATCACCGACCCGGACAACAAGGACGGCCCCGAGCTGCTCGCCAGCGTCAACCCAAACTTCACATGGGTGAGGCTGGCGCAGCGCATACCCGTCCGCATTCGTTTGACCGAGGCTCCGCCCAACGTCCTCATCAGCGCGGGGATGACTTGCACGGTGATCGTGAAAGACGGCGCCGCTCCTCAGATCGGCACCAAACTCAAGCGGCTTGTGTCGGCAGTTCTTGACACGTCCAAAGTTTCCGACCGTTGAGCCAATCCGCACGGAGTTCCCACCGCATGACCTACGAGCATTTCTTTGCTGATGCGCTCGCCCGCCTGCACGAGGAGCGGCGCTACCGCGTGTTCGCCGATCTCGAGCGCATCGCCGGGCGTTTTCCGCACGCGACGTGGCATTCCCCGGACGGCCCGCGTCCGGTCGTGATCTGGTGCTCGAACGACTACCTCGGCATGGGCCAACACCCCAAGGTGATCGGCGCCATGATCGAGACCG
>VAZU01000129.1:0-1106 GCA_005884745.1 Alphaproteobacteria bacterium | reverse complement strand
GCCGGCGGCACCCGCAACATTTCCGGAACCAATCACCCCCTGGTCGAGTTGGAGCGCGAGCTCGCCGACTTGCACGGCAAGGAAGCCGCGCTGGTCTTCACCTCGGGCTACATCTCCAACGAGACCGGCATCGCCACCATCGCCAAGCTGATGCCGAACTGCCTGATCCTGTCGGATGCGTGGAACCACAACTCGATGATCGAGGGCGTGCGCCGCGCCGGCACGGAAAGGAAAATCTGGCGCCACAACGACGTAGGCCACCTCGAGGAGCTGCTGGCGGCGCAGCCCAAAGAGCGGCCCAAGCTGATCGTGTTCGAGGGGCTCTATTCGATGGACGGCGACACGTCGCCGGTCGGCCGCATCTGCGACCTCGCCGAGCGCTACGGCGCCATGACCTATATCGACGAGGTGCATTCCGCCGGCATGTACGGCCCGGCCGGCGCCGGGATTGCCGCGCGAGAGGGCGTCATGGAGCGCGTCGACGTGGTCGAGGGCACGCTCGCCAAGGCGTTCGGCTGCCTGGGCGGCTACATCGCGGCGAGCGCGGTGCTGATCGACGCTCCTATGCGCCGGGCTTCATCTTCACCACCGCGCTGCCGCCGGCGGTCTGCGCGGCCGCCAGCGCGGCGATCCGGCACCTGAAGACCTCGCAATGGGAGCGCGACCGGCACCAGGATCGCGCGGCACGAGTAAAGGCGGTGCTCGGAGTGTCCGGCCTGCCGGTGATGCCCAACGACACACACATCGTGCCCGTGATGGTGGGCGATCCGGAGAAGTGCAAAGACGCAAGCGATCTTCTGCTGGCCGAGCACGTGATCTACATCCAGCCGATCAACTATCCGACCGTCCCGCGCGGCACCGAGCGCCTGCGCATCACGCCCACGCCCTATCACGAGGACGCGCTGATCGACGCACTCGCCGAAGCGCTGGTCGATGTGTGGGGGCGCCTCGGGTTGCGGCTCCAATATCGCGCGCTCGCAGCAGAGTGACTGCCCTGGCTAACCCAACCATGAGGACGCAGGCGGACGATGCCCGTTTCGTTGCCGTATTCGCGCTCGCGCTGGAGCACGCGGGTGGGTATACGCCGGAGGAAGCAAAGCGGGTGG
>VAZU01000128.1:3700-13342 GCA_005884745.1 Alphaproteobacteria bacterium | reverse complement strand
CCGGCTTGCGGGGCGGCGATTCCGCCCGTAAGTAGAGTCGAGCTCGTTTCATGGCCATCGTTCTCGACACGCTGCAATCGCCTCGGCCGCGCCATCCGGAAAAGGCGCATCGGCCGGAAACGCCTGTATTGCGCAAGCCGCCGTGGATCCGGGTCAAGGCGCCGGGCTCGCCCGGTTTCGCCGAGACGAGCCGCATCATCCGCGCCAACGGCCTTCATACGGTGTGCGAGGAAGCCGGCTGTCCCAACATCGGCGAATGCTGGGAAAAGAAGCACGCCACCTTCATGATCATGGGCGACACCTGCACGCGCGCGTGCGCGTTCTGCAACGTGAAGACCGGCTTGCCCGAACCGCTCGACCCCGCCGAGCCCGAGCACGTGGCACAGGCCGTGGAGAAGCTCGGCCTGAGCCACGTCGTCGTGACCTCGGTCGACCGCGACGACCTTGGCGACGGCGGCGCGCGGCATTTCGCCGAGGTGATTGCCGCCATCCGCGCCCGCAATCCTCGAACCACCATCGAGGTCCTCACCCCGGATTTTTTGCGCAAGGACGGCGCGGTCGAGATGGTGGTCGCGGCGCGGCCCGACGTGTTCAACCACAATCTCGAGACCGTGCCGTCGCGCTATCTCAATGTGCGGCCGGGCGCGCGCTATTTCCACTCGGTGCGGCTCTTGCAGCGCGTCAAGGAGCTCGACCCGCCGATGTTCACCAAATCGGGAATCATGGTAGGGCTCGGCGAGGAGCGCAACGAAGTGCTGCAGCTCATGGACGATCTGCGCAGCGCGGAGGTCGATTTCCTCACCATCGGCCAATATTTGCAGCCGACCCGGCGCCATCACCCGGTCGTGCGGTTCGTCGAACCGGACGAGTTCAAGGCCTATGCGACCATCGCCTATGCCAAGGGCTTCCTGATGGTCTCCGCATCGCCGTTGACGCGGTCCTCGCATCATGCGGGCGAGGATTTCGCGCGTCTGCGCGCGGCCCGGCAGGCGAGGAGCGGGCACTGACTGAATGCCGCAATTTTCGACCAATCATCGCGTCCACCATGCGGCGACCGATATGTTCGCGCTCGTCGCCGATGTCGAGCGCTATCCGGAATTCGTCCCCTTGTGCCGCGAGCTCAGGGTGCGCCGGCGCGTCGTTCAGGCCGAGGGCGTCGAAATGCTCACCGCCGACATGACGGTGGCCTACAAGATGATCCACGAGACCTTCACCAGCAAGGTGACGCTGGACCGGCCGCGGCTGCGCATCCTGGTCGAATATCTCAACGGGCCGTTCCGCCAGCTCGAGAACCGCTGGATCTTCCGCCCGATCTCGGAGGAGACGAGCGAGATCGAGTTCTTCATCTCCTACGAGTTCCGCAGCCGCATTCTCGGCGTCTTGATGGGCACGGTGTTCGACGCGGCGTTCCGCAAATTCGCCGAGGCGTTCGAGCGCCGAGCGGCGGCGGATTTCGGCGCGGCCGAGATCGCCGTAGCGCCGCTCGCGGTGAAGCAGGCGGCCCTCGCGGCGCGCCGCCGCGAAATGCACGAGACCGACCGGTTTTTGCGCCGTGCCGCCGCCCGGTCCGGCGATGCCGGTGACCGCGGCCGAAAGGTCTGCGCCGGAGCGTTCCAGCGCGCCGGCGGCCATCGCTTCGACGGTCTCTTTGCTCACCGCGCCCCGCGTTTCCAATACCGACGCGGGAACGCCGAGCATCGCCTGTTTGGCCGCGTTGGAATAGGTGACGAAGCCGCGGTCGAGCACATCGGACGAACCGGGAATCTCGGTCAGTGCCGCCGCCAGAAGCCCGCCGGTGCAGGATTCGGCAACGGCGAGCTTGAGGTTTTGGGCGCGGCAGGCGTCGAGCACGTGGCGCGCCGCGGCGCGCAGTTCCTCGTCGATCACGCTTTCATCATCCTGGCGACCACGGCAGCCGGATCGTGGCGGTGGCGAACGCGGCGATGCCTTCGCCGCGGCCGGTGAACCCCAGCTTCTCGCTGGTCGTCGCTTTGAGCCCGACGCGGTCGACCGCAACGCCGACAATTTCCGCGATGCGCGTCCGCATCGCGTCCCGATGCGGGCCGATCCGTGGCGCCTCGCACACGATCGTCACGTCGAGATGGTTGATGCGGCCGCCGCGCCGGCGCACCCGCTCGGCCGCGAAGGCGAGGAAACGGTCGGAGGAGGCGTTGCGCCATTGCGGGTCGCTGGGCGGGAAATGCACGCCGATATCGCCGTCGGCGAGCGCGCCCAAGAGCGCATCGGTCAGCGCATGGAGCGCGACGTCGGCATCGGAATGGCCGATCAGCCCGCGCCCGTGCGGGATCCGCACGCCGCCGAGCGCGACGTGGTCGCCTTCGCCGAAGGCATGGACATCGAGGCCGGTGCCGGTGCGCAGGTCGGCGAGCATGGGCTCGCTTTGCGCGCGCGCGAAATCCTCGGGCGTGGTCAGTTTGATGTTGCCGGCCTCGCCCTCGAACACACAGACCTTGAGCCCCGCCCATTCGGCCAGCGCGGCATCGTCGGTGAAGCCCTCGCGCCCCTCGGCCGCCGCGCGCCGGTGGACATCGAGCAGCGTTGAAAACCGGAAGGCCTGCGGCGTCTGGATCATGCGAAGGCGCATACGGTCGAGCGTTTCGACCACTTGGTCGGCGTCATCGACCGCCTTGACGGTATCGGAGACCGGAATTCCGGGGATTGCCGCATCCGCATCCGTGACGGCCTCGATGGCCCGAGAGATTAGGGCCGGGGAGGCAAACGGCCGCGCCGCATCGTGGACGAGCACGATTTCCGGCCCATGGGACACCAGCGCCTCCAGGCCGGCACGGACCGAGGCCTGCCGGGTTGCGCCGCCGTAAACCCGCGGCAGGAGCGCAAGACGATCGGCGGCTCGCTCGAACAAGGCATCATCGTCTGGGTGAATGACCGGTTGAACGGCGCCGATCCGGGCATCCCGCGCAAACAGCAGCAGGCTGCGCCGAAGTACCGGTTCGCCTGCTATTTCCTTGTATTGCTTGGGAAAATCCCCACCGGCGCGCACGCCGCGACCGGCAGCGACCACGACCGCCGCGACGCTGGACGCCATGTTTGCCCCTTTCGTTGGGTCGAACGCTGCGACCGACTTACCGCGTCGGCTGCCAGCCGGCAAAACGATTTTGTGACTAGCGGGATTGCTGCATTGCAACACTTGCGCCCTGCTGGAATTTGTCTAAACTGTATGCACTGACGCAAATCGCCTAATTCGTGAGCAGGGATCGCGTGAGCGCGCAAATTGTGCCATTCCGCCACTCCGCCGCCATTGCGGTCGGGGGCGTCAATCTACCCAACCGGGTCCTGCTTGCGCCCATGTCGGGTATCACGGACGCGCCGTTCCGGCGGCTGGCGGTGCAGCTTGGCGCCGGACTGGTGATCTCGGAGATGACCGCCAGTGACGCGCTGGCGTCGGGCGAAGGCGAAGCACAACTCAGGGCCGCAGGCGTCGGGCTTGCGCTCCACGCGGTCCAGCTCGCCGGATGCGAGCCGCACTGGATGGGGGAGGGCGCGCGGATCGCCGCGGCGAGCGGCGCCGACATCATCGACATCAACATGGGTTGCCCGGCCAAGCGCGTGACCAGCGGATATGCGGGCTCGGCGCTCATGCGCGATCTCGACCACGCCTCACGCCTCATCGAGGCGGCGGTCGCGGCCGTCGCCGTGCCGGTGACGCTAAAAATGCGACTCGGCTGGGACCAGCACTCGATCAATGCACCGGAATTGGCGCGCCGGGCCGAGCAAAGCGGCGTTCGGCTCATCGCGATCCACGGCCGCACGCGCTGTCAGTTCTATCAGGGCCGTGCGGATTGGCGCGCGGTGCGCGCGGTGAAGCAGGCGGTTTCGATCCCGGTCGTGATCAATGGCGACATCCGCAGCTTCGAGGATGCCGACGCCGCGCTCGCTGCGTCCGGCGCCGACGCAATCATGGTCGGGCGCGGCGCCGAGGGCCGGCCATGGTTTCCCGGCCAGCTCGCCCGTTATCTGCAATCCGGAATTCGCGCGCCGGCCCCGCCGATCCAGAAGCAGCATGCGCTGACGGCCGGTCTTTATGGGGAAATGCTCCACCATCACGGCAAGGAAGTCGGCCGCCGGCACGCCCGCAAGCACCTGAAATGGGCGCTCGACGTTGCGGCCGAGAGTGCCGGGATCGTTTGCGCCTCCTTCCACCGCTTTCGCAACGAGGTGCTCACCGTGGAGGACCCCGGCCTCGTCATCCGTCGGCTCGCCGACGCCTATTCCGTCTTGTCAGCAAAGGCCGCGGCATGAACGCCATCGAGCCGCAAGCGACTTCTCTGCTGCCCGGGTCGGCCGACATCGTCTTCAACGCGCTGCCGCATCCGGTGCTGATGGTCGCACCGGACGGCAGGATCGCCGAGGCCAATGTCGCGGCGGAGGATTTTTTCGAAATCTCCGTGCCGGTGCTGCGCCGTCACGTGCTGCGCGATCTGGTGCCGTTCGGCAGCCCGCTGTTGGCGCTGATCGAGCAGGTCCGCGGCCGGGCCGCCCCGGTCAACGAATATCGGGTCGATCTCGGCACGCCGCGCAACTCCGGCGAACGCATCGTCGACCTGCACGTGGCGCCGGTGCCGGAGCGCCGCGACCACGTGGTGGTGATGCTGCTGGAGCGGACCATCGCCGACAAGATGGACCGCCAGCTCACGCATCGCGGCGCGGCGCGTTCGGTCAGCGCGCTGGCGGCGATGCTCGCGCACGAGATCAAGAACCCACTGTCCGGCATTCGCGGCGCCGCCCAATTGCTCGAGCAATCGGCCGGCGATGACGATCGCACGCTCACGCGCGTCATCTGCGACGAGGCCGACCGCATCGTGAAATTGGTCGACCGGATGGAAGTGTTCTCCGACCAGAGGCCGGTCGAGCGCGAGTCGGTCAACATCCACGTGGTGCTCGATCACGTGAAGAGGCTGGCCCAGACCGGGTTCGCCCGACACATCAAGTTCGTCCAGGAGTACGATCCCTCGCTGCCTCCGGTCCTCGCCAATCGCGATCAGCTCATCCAGGTGTTTCTCAACCTGGTGAAGAACGCCGCGGAGGCGATCGGAGAAGCGGCGCCCGAAGGCGAGATCCAGCTGACGACCGCGTTCCGCCCGGGCATGCGCCTGTCGATTCCGGGCAACAAATCGCGGGTGTCCTTGCCGCTCGAATTTTGCGTCCGAGACAACGGGCCGGGCGTGCCCGAAGACCTGTTGCCGCATCTGTTCGATCCGTTCGTGACCACCAAGCCGAAGGGGAGCGGGCTCGGGCTGGCGCTGGTCGCAAAAATCATCGGCGACCACGGTGGCATCATCGAATGCGAATCGCAGCCGCGTCACACCATCTTCCGCGTGCTGATGCCGATGTTCACCGAAACCGGACTGGCCGGGTCGGCCGAAGCCGCGGGGCTCGCCGGACTTGGCTGAAGAGGATCCCATGCGCGGTCGAAGCATTCTGGTCGCCGATGATGATGCAGCGATCCGCACCGTCCTCAATCAGGCGCTGTCGCGAGCCGGCTACGAAGTGCGTTCGACCGGCAATGCCGCGACCTTGTGGCGCTGGGTCAGCCAGGGCGAGGGCGATCTCGTCATCACCGACGTGGTGATGCCCGACGAGAACGCCTTCGACCTGGTGCCGCGCATCAAGAAGATGCGGCCCGACCTTCCCGTCGTCATCATGAGCGCGCAGAACACGTTCCTGACCGCGATCCGCGCCTCCGAGCGGGGCGCTTACGAGTACCTGCCCAAGCCGTTCGATCTCAAGGAGCTGATCGGCATCGTCGGCCGCGCCTTGTCGCAGCCCAAGGAGCGGCCCGCGGCCGCCGCCAAGGCCGAGGAATGGGAGGGGATCCCCCTGGTCGGCCGCTCCGCGGCCATGCAGGAGATCTACCGCCTGCTGGCGCGGCTGATGCAGACGGATCTCACCGTGATGATCACCGGCGAATCCGGCACCGGCAAGGAGCTGGTGGCGCGAGCGCTGCACGATTACGGCAAGCGCCGCGCCGGCCCCTTCGTCGCCATCAATATGGCGGCGATCCCCCGCGACCTGATCGAATCCGAGCTGTTCGGCCACGAGAAGGGCGCCTTCACCGGCGCCAATACCCGCAGCTCCGGCCGGTTCGAGCAGGCGGAGGGCGGCACGCTGTTCCTCGATGAGATCGGCGATATGCCGATGGAGGCGCAGACCCGGCTGCTGCGGGTGCTGCAGCAGGGCGAGTACACGACGGTAGGCGGCCGCACGCCGATCAAATCCGACGTGCGCATCATCGCCGCGACCAACAAGGATCTTCGCATCCTGATCCAGCAGGGCCTGTTTCGCGAGGACTTGTTCTTCCGTCTCAACGTGGTGCCGCTGCGGCTGCCGCCGCTGCGCGAGCGGATCGAGGACGTGCCGGACCTCATTCGGCATTTCTTCGCCCAGGCCGAGCGCGAAGGGCTCCCGCTCAAGCAGCTCGATCAGGGCGCGCTGGACCGACTCAAGCGCTATCGCTGGCCGGGGAACGTTCGCGAGCTGGAGAACCTCGCGCGGCGTCTCGCCGCGCTCTATCCGCAGGAGATCATCACCACGGCGGTGATGGATTCGGAGCTGGCACAACCCTCGCTTGTGGCGCTGGCCGAGGAGGAGCCCGCAGCCGAGGAGAAGCTTTCGCTCGCCGTCGAGCGGTACCTCAGCAAATATTTCGCCAATTTCGACAGCTCCTTGCCGCCGCCCGGCCTCTATCATCGGATCCTGCGGGAGGTCGAATATCCGCTGCTGTCGGCCGCGCTCGCCGCCACGCGCGGCAACCAGATCCGCGCCGCCGATCTCCTGGGCGTCAATCGCAACACCCTGCGCAAGAAGATCCGCGAGCTGGAGATCCAGGTGATCCGTTCCTCCGGCTGACTATCGGGGCCTGAGAGTTTGTGAACGGAAAGCCGGATCGCGCCGCGGAATAGTCGTAATTCGGCAACATTGTTGTAGAAAAGCATCAGTTGGAGCCGAAAGCGCAGGGGGCGGGGGTCTTCAGGTCCGCTGCGTACCGCTCGCGTCGAATTCCGCCGGTCCGCAAGCACCCATGACGAGCGCCGAACAAGTCGCCCTCCCGGAGGCCGCCGAAACCGGCGGCCCGTCATCCCGGCTCGCAAGCCGGCTCATCGGGCCGGTCGCGGTCGGCTTGGCCCTGCTCTCCGCCGTGGTCACGTTCCTGGTGCTCACCGGCCTCACCCCGGTGGTGCCGACCCACGATGTCGTGTCCGGGGTCCTGTTGGCCAACGGGGCGATGATGCTCGTGCTGCTCGGCATCATCGCCTACGAAGTCTTCAAGATCGTGCAGGCGCGGCGGCGCGGGCGCGCCGGCGCCAAGCTGCACGTGCGCATCGTCGGGCTGTTCTCGGTCATTGCCGCAGTCCCGGCGGTGCTCCTGGCGGTCATCGCCAGCATCACGCTCGAGCGAGGACTCGACCGCTGGTTCTCCACCCGCACCCGGGCCGTGATCGAGAACTCGCTCACCGTTGCCGAAGCCTATCTGCGCGAGCACGCCGCGATGATTCGCGGCGATATCCTGGCGATGGGCTACGACATCGGGCGCGCGCGGCCGCTGTTCGATCAGGATCGCGAGCGGTTCCGCCAGTTCCTCAACGCCCAGGCTTCGATCCGCGGCTTGCCGCACGCGCTGATGGTCCGCGGCGATCTGTCGATCATCGAGCGCGCGGACCTCAAGACCGGCGGCGACTTCGTCGCGCCTTCGAGCGGCGCGCTCAAGGAAGTAGGCGAGAGCGAGCCGCAGATCGCGCTGCTCGCCGAGGCCAAGACCGTCGCCGCGGTGCTCAAGCTGCGCGGCTACGACGATGCGTATCTCTACGTGGCGCGGCCGGTCGATCCGCGCGTGGTCGAACAATTGCAGGCGACCCAGGAGAGCGTGGCGGAATATGCCAGCTTGCAGGCCCGGCGGCTGGGCGTGCAGGTCGCCTTCGCCCTGATGTACACGGTCGTCGCGCTGATCGTGCTGTTGTCGGCGGTGTGGATCGGGCTGAATTTCGCCAACCGCCTGGTGGCGCCGATCCGCCGGCTGATCGGCGCGGCCAATCAGGTCTCGACCGGAAACCTGCAGGTGAAAGTTCCGATCCGGCCCGGCGAAGGGGATTTGGCGCAGCTCGGCGAGACGTTCAACAATATGACGCAGGAGCTGCGGACCCAGCGCGACGATCTCATGCGCGCGCGCGACGTCATGGACAGCCGCCGCCGCTTCACGGAAGCGGTGCTGGCGGGGGCGAGCGCCGGCGTCATCGGCGTCGATCCCGAGGGACGCATCAGCATCGTCAACCGGTCCGCCGAGAAGCTCATCGCACGAACGCAATCGGACATCCTCGGCCGGCCGCTCGCGGCGATCGTGCCGGAACTCGCGCCGCTGTTGGAGGAAGCGCGCTCGGGCACGCAACGGCTGGTCCAGGGCCAGATCACCATGAGCCGCGGCGGGCGCGAGCGCAATCTGTCGGTGCGGTTCACGACCGAGCAGTCGGCCGTGGCCGAGCACGGCTACGTGGCCACCCTCGACGACATCACCGAGCTGGTGATCGCGCAGCGCAGCTCGGCTTGGGCCGACGTTGCGCGACGAATCGCCCATGAAATCAAAAATCCGCTGACCCCGATCCAGCTTTCGGCCGAGCGCCTGCGCCGCAAGTACAGCGCGGTGATCGTCGAAGATCCCGCCGTGTTCGTGCAATGCACCGACACCATCGTGCGACAGGTCGAGGACATCAAACGCATGGTGGACGAGTTCTCGCGCTTCGCGCGAATGCCCAAACCGGTGATCACGTCGGAAGACCTCGCCGATACGGTGCGCCAGGTGGTGTTCCTGATGCGCGTCGGCCATCCCGACGTCGATATCGAAGTGGAGACCGCGGAGGATCCGATGCCGGCGCGCTTCGACCGGCGGCTGATCTCGCAGGCCCTGACCAACATCATCAAGAATGCGACGGAGGCGATCGCCGCGGTGCCGCCGGAGCAGCTCGGCCGCGGCCGCATCAAGATCTCGGCGGCGCGCGAGGAGACCGACATCGTGATCGACATCATCGACAACGGCACCGGGCTGCCGAAGGAAAACCGCAATCGGCTGCTCGAACCGTATGTGACGACGCGCGAGAAGGGCACCGGCCTCGGGCTCGCCATCGTCGGCCGCATCCTCGAGGAGCACGGCGGACGCATCGAGCTCGACGATCCGCCCGACGGCAGCGGGCGCGGCGCCTGGGCGAGGCTCAGGTTCACCGCCGAGCGCGTCGTCAACGATGAGACTGCCGTCGAAATCCGCAAAGCCGCCAGCGATCGATAGGAGCGCCCCATGTCTTCCGACATCCTGATCGTCGATGATGAAGCCGATATCCGCGAACTGGTCGCGGGCATCCTGCAGGACGAGGGCCATGGGGCGCGTACCGCCAAGAACAGCGACGAGGCGCTCGCCGCCGTCGCGGCGCGGCGCCCCAGCCTGGTTTTCCTGGATATCTGGCTGCAGGGCAGCAAGCTCGACGGCCTGCAATTGCTGGCGGCGATCAAGCAAGAACATCCCGAGCTGCCGGTGGTGATGATCTCCGGCCACGGCAACATCGAGACCGCGGTCTCCGCGATCAAGCTCGGCGCCTACGATTTCATCGAGAAGCCGTT
>VAZU01000128.1:0-3649 GCA_005884745.1 Alphaproteobacteria bacterium | reverse complement strand
GCAATTGGCTCCGCAGCCCACGACGCTCGTCGGCAGTTCGACCGCGATGAACCAGCTGCGGCAGACCATCGACAAGGTGGCGCCGACCAACAGCCGCATCCTGATCGTCGGGCCCTCGGGCGCCGGAAAGGAGCTCACCGCCCGCACCATCCACGCGCTCTCCGGCCGCTCGGAGGGGCCCTTCGTGGTCATCAACGCCGCCGCCATGATGCCGGAGCGGATGGAAGAGGAGCTGTTCGGCGTCGAGGCTTCCAACGGCTCGCACGGACGCAAGGTCGGCGCACTCGAGGAGGCGCACGGGGGAACCTTGTTCATCGACGAGATCGCGGAGATGCCGCGGGAAACCCAGCGGCAGCGCCCGGGTCAATGTCGACGTGCGCATCGTATCCTCGACCGGGCGCAATCTGGAAGCCGACGTGACCGCCGGTCGGTTCCGAGAAGATCTCTATCACCGCCTCTCGGTGGTTCCGATCCGGGTGCCGCCGCTCGCGGAGCGCCGCGAGGACGTTCCGGTGCTGGTCGAGTATTTCATCGAACAGATCTCGCACGCCACCGGCCTGCCCAAGCGCCGCGTCGGCGAGGACGCCATCGCGGTGCTGCAGTCGCACGACTGGCCCGGCAACGTGCGGCAGCTGCGCAACAACGTCGAGCGCCTGATGATTCTGGCCGGCGGCGAGCCCGACGCGGTGATCAGCGCCAACATGCTGCCGCAGGACGTGGGCTCGATGGTTCCCAGCATGCCGAACGGCAACGGCGGCGAGCAACTGATGGGGCTGCCGTTGCGCGACGCGCGCGAAGTGTTCGAGCGGCAATATCTGCTCGCCCAGATCAGCCGGTTCGGCGACAATATCTCCCGGACCGCGGAGTTCGTCGGCATGGAACGCTCCGCGCTCCACCGCAAGCTCAAGGCGCTGGGGATTGGGTGAGCATCTCTCCGCGCCGTCAAAATTATCGCAATCGGTGTTCATAGGTTCCGGGTTCGCGCCTGCGGCGCGCCCCGGAACGACGATCAGTGCCGCCGCTCGAGCTGCATCCGCATGCCGTAGCGCGGGCGCAGCGTGATCAGGCCCTGCGGCTCGACCGGATGGCCTGCCTTGAGGCGGAGCCGATAGCGCTGGGCGATCGTCGCGAGAATCAGCACGGCCTCGGTCATGGCGAACGCCATGCCGATGCAGATCCGCGGCCCCGCTCCGAACGGGATGTACGCGAAGCGATGGCGGGCGGCGCTGCGCTCGGGCGAAAACCGCTGCGGATCGAAGCGTTCCGGATTTTCCCAGATCGCCGGCTTTCGATGCAGCAGCCACGGCGCGATGAGGACGGCGGAGCCGGCGGGAATGCGATGGCCCAGCACCGCATCATCGCCGATCGCCTGGCGCGAAATCGTGTGCGCCGGCGGATAGAGCCGCATCGATTCCTCGATCACCATGCGCGCATAGGGTAGGCGGGCGAGATCCTCGTGCCGCGCCGGCCTTCCCGCGAGCACGGCGTCGAGCTCCGCATGGAGCCTGGCTTCGGCCGCCGGGTGTTGCGAGAGCAAATACCAGGTCCAGGTCAGCGCCAGCGCGGTCGTCTCATGGCCGGCCATGAAGATGGTGACCACCTGGTCGCGCACCTCCTGCGCCGTCATGCCGCCCCCGGTCTCCTCGTCGCGCGCGGCGATCAGGCGGGCCAGCAGGTCTTTCGGCTGGGCGTCCCCGGCGTGCCCGCGCGCGGCCAGCAGGCGATCGATGGCCTTGTCGAAATCGCTGAGAAAGCCGCGGCCGCGCTTGGGGCTCGCCAGCCGCGCCAGCCAGTCGGGAGCGCCGAGCAGATCCAACAACCCCGGGCGCACGCTGTTCTGGTACCCTGCGACGCCGTATTCCACCGTATCGACGATGTCGTCGGAATCCGAGGAGAACATCGCCCGCGAGATGATGTGCAGGGTGGCATGCATCATGGCCGCCGCGACGTCGACCTCGGCGGCCTCCGGCAGGCGGTCCCATTGGTCCGCCAGTCCGGACGCGATCTCGGTCATGATCGGCGCATAGCCCAGGATGCTGCGGTGATCGAACGAGGGCGCCATGATGCGACGATGCCGCCGCCAGCGCTCGCCTTCGCTGGTCAGCAACCCGCGGCCGAGCCCGGGCTCCAGCAGCCGCCGCGCGATGTCCGCCCGGACGTAATTGGCGGAATTGTCGAGGAGGATGTGCTTGATCGCCTGCGGCTCGTTGACGATGAAGGTCCGCCGCCACAGCAGCTTTCGCGCGACGATGTCCTTCTCGTAGGCCTCGGCCGGGAAGGTCGCAATCGAGCTGTCCCGCACGGTGCGCAGGAACTGCCGCAAGCTCATGCGCTGCTGCGGCGGCCGCGGCGCGGCGAGAACGGGGGCCCGGGTCTCGTCCATCACCGTCATCGTCGCCTGCTTCCTTTCCCGATCGGCAGCACCGAGCCACCGTTGCGGAGTGCGAGAGAACCGCCGTTCCGGCGGATTGTCAAAACCCGCAGCGTGGCCGATCGATTTGCCAGCTCGCGCGCCGAGCGGCTATTTTGACCGCCCTCGCTCCCGTCGCAATCGTCCGCGATCCTTCCCGGAGTTCGCCGTGTCGCGCATTGCCTATGTGAACGGCCGCTATGTCCACCACCGCGAGGCTGCGGTCCACGTCGAGGATCGCGGCTATCAGTTCGCCGACGGCGTCTACGAGGTCTGCGAGGTGCGGGATGGCCGGCTGGTCGACGAGCGGCGGCATTTCGACCGGCTGGCGCGTTCGCTCTCCGAGTTGCGGATCCGCACGCCGATGTCGCGCGCGGCGCTCGGGATGGTGCTGCGCGAGACGGTGCGCCGCAACCGGGTCCGGGACGGCATTGTCTACCTGCAAGTCACGCGCGGCGTCGCGCGCCGCGACCATGCCTTTCCGCCCGCGAGCGTGTCGCCGAGCCTCGTCATCACCGCGCGCGCGCTCGACGTTGCCGGTCGCGAGAGCACGGCGGAGCAGGGCATCGCCGTCGTCACCGTCCCGGAGAACCGCTGGCCGCGCGTCGACATCAAGTCGGTCTCGCTCCTGCCCAACGTGCTGGCGAAGGAGGCCGCTCGCGAGGCCGGGGCCAAGGAGGCGTGGTTCGTCGATGCGGAAGGCCATGTGACGGAAGGATCGTCGACCAATGCGTGGATCGTCACCCGCGACGGCAAGATTCTGACCTCGACGTGATCGCCGCCCAAAACCTCACGCTGGAGGAGCGGGCGTTCACGGTCGAGGAGGCCTATGCGGCGCGGGAGGCCTTCGTCACCTCGGCGACGCAGATCGTCATGCCGGTGGTCCGCATCGACGGCCGGCCGGTCGGAAACGGCGCGCCCGGGCTCGTCGCGAGCGCGTTGCGCCGCGATTTTCACCGCCATGCCGAGCTCGGCTAGGGCCTGATCGAGGGTGGGGCAGGCGGCCTTCGCCGGGGTCCGCCACGGGACTTGCGCTGCCCCCTAGGGTACCTTCTAATGGCTCTGCCCAGTCCTCGACTGAAGGTCGAGCTTTTGACGGGGGGCACGAAGCGACAGACCAAAATGTCTCGCGAGGCCGGGTTCGCGAGCGAAAAACGGAACAGCGATAATGGCGGCCGATCGCTCTCAAAATCTGCAAGATACCTTCCTCAATCACGTGCGAAAGAACAAGACCCCACT
>VAZU01000110.1:6457-7753 GCA_005884745.1 Alphaproteobacteria bacterium | reverse complement strand
CCGTCGTCACCAACGTCGACCCCGAGCACCTCGACCATTTCCAGACCTTCGATGCGGTCGAGAGCGCATTCCAGACGTTCGTGGAAAACGTGCCGTTCTACGGTTTCGCGGTGATGTGCAGCGATCATCCGGTGGTGCAGATGCTGGTCGGCCGCATCGAGGACCGCCGCGTCGTGACCTACGGCGAGAATCCGCAGGCCGACGTCCGGCTCGTCGATCTCGTGCATGCGCACGGGCGCTCGCATTTTACCATCGCGTTCCGCGATCGCGCGGGCAAGACGGTGCACGAGATCGCCGATCTCGGCCTGCCGATGCCCGGCCGGCACAATGCGCTCAATGCCACGGCGGCGATCGCGGTGGCGCGCGAGCTCGGCATCGACGATGCGGTGATCCGCCGGGGGCTCGCCGCATTCGGCGGCGTCAAGCGCCGCTTCACCCGCACCGGCGATTGGAACGGCGTCACCATCATCGACGATTACGCGCACCATCCGGTGGAGATCGCCGCGGTGCTGAAAGCCGCGCGGGAATCCACCGCCGGCCGCGTCATCGCCGTGATGCAGCCGCATCGCTACACGCGGCTCGCGACGCTGTTCGAGCCGTTCTGCACCTGCTTCAACGACGCCGACGCGGTGATCATCGCGCCGGTCTATCCGGCCGGCGAGGCGCCGATACCGGGCATCGACCGCGATGCGCTGGTGCAAGGCGTGCGCGCGCGCGGCCACCACCACGTGCTCCCGCTCGACGAGCCCCGCCAGCTCGCCGCGATGATTCGGGAGCTGGTAGTGCCGGGCGATTACGTGGTCTTCCTGGGCGCCGGCAGCATCACGCAGTGGGCCTATGCGCTGCCGGGCGAGCTCGCCGCGCTGGGGCGTGCATCGTAAATGAAAGGGCGGCCCAGGACGGGCCGCCCCGAGGTCGGCTGGAAGATGGTGAGTCGACAGCCGAACTCTCCCACCCGGGAAACCGCGGGTTCCGGAGGCCCAGGTGGTGGAACCCGCAAAGCAAGAATCGTTCCGTGTGGTGTCCCCTTCCACGGTCCGACAGATCGCCGCCGGCGAATTTCGGTTGATGCAGCATGGTGGAAACGACTGAATTGCGGGCGGATCGCGGGGCACGCCCTTAATACTGCGCCCGTGGAAAATGCCGCCGTTCATCGCTATCTTTTGTGCTACGATTGCCGATCATCGAGAGGTTTGGGGTGAAGTCCAAACAACAGGTTGTGAGCGAGAATTTTGAAGCGTTTGAAAAGCAGTTGCCCCAGCTGCTGCAAACGCACGCAGGAAAGTACGCCCTTTT
>VAZU01000110.1:0-6449 GCA_005884745.1 Alphaproteobacteria bacterium | reverse complement strand
GGATGCCGTGAAATATAGGCGCGACAATTTCCCGGATGGTCTGTACTCGGTCCAGCTAGTCACGCAGGAGGTTGAAGACCTCGGCTATTTTTCCCATGCCGTCCCTTAGCGGTACTCTTGATCCGAGGATCGGGCCGCTCATTACGCTATTCCTCACCCCGCCTGCCGTGCTGCAGGGAGCAGTACGGAGTTCCGCCGCTGCCGCTGCTCAGCAAGCGCCGCTGAGTGTTCGCGCAACAATCGCCCTAGTCGATACCGGTGCATCGATAACAAGCGTAACTGCAGGTCTCGCCCGGCAAGTCGGGTTGCCGCTAATTGGAAAAAGACCGATGGGCACAGCTGGCGGCGTGGTCGCGGCGAATCTTTACCTCGCAGACATCGCCATTCCCTTTACTGCGCTTCCAAGCGGACCAGTCGGGCAATCGCTCCCCCCGATGAATGTAGCAGCTGCCACTATCCCCAACATCAGCGTTCTAGAGTTTCAGTATTCGTCACCCCACTTCCAGATGCTCCTTGGTCGGGATATCCTTTGTAGAGGTGTATTCACTATGTCGTTCGACAATCATTTCACATTGTCTCTATAGGCATCCGGGCTCAGTGTCCTTTCCCGACAACACCGCCGAGCTGAAAGCCGGCATGCCGCAGCTGCGCGGGCGGCTGTTGGCGAACCAGGCGCTGAGAGATCTGACCTGGTTCCGCGTCGGCGGGCCGGCGCAGATCCTGTTCATGCCCGAGGACGAGGCGGATCTCGCCTATCTGCTCGAACGACTGCCGTCCGACGTGCCGGTCTCGGCGGTCGGGCTCGGCTCCAATCTCATCGTGCGCGACGGCGGCGTTCCCGGCGTTTTGGTCCGGCTCGGGCGCGGGTTCGCCGGGATCGCGGTCGAAGGCGATCGGGTACGCGCCGGCGCCGCGGTGCCGGACCTCAAGGTCGCCCAGGCCGCCCAGGAGGCCGGCATCGGCGGCTTAGCGTTTTTTCGCGGCATTCCCGGCGCGATCGGCGGGGCGCTGCGCATGAATGGCGGCGCCTATGGGCGCGAGACCAAGGACGTGCTCGTCGAGGCGCGCGGGGTAGACCGGCAGGGCCGGGTCCGGGTCTTCGGCAATGCCGACATGGGCCTTGCGTACCGGCACTGCGGGGTGCCCGAGGACGTGATCTTCACGCAGGCGCTGTTTTCCGGCACGGCGGCCGATCCGCAGGGGATCAAGGCCGAGATGCAGGCGATCACCGAGAAGCGGGAATCCACCCAGCCGGTGAAGAGCCGGACCGGCGGATCGACCTTCAAGAACCCGCCGGGCCAGAAGGCCTGGCAGCTCATCGATCAGGCGGGTTGCCGCGGGCTGAAACTCGGCGAGGCCCAGGTCTCGCAGATGCACTGCAATTTCCTGATCAATCTCGGAAACGCCAGCGCGGCCGACATCGAGAACCTCGGCGAGCTCGTCCGCGACCGGGTCAAGGCAAGCTCCGGGGTCGAGCTCGAATGGGAAATTCGCCGGATCGGGCTGGCGCAATCGCCATAAATCACGTCTCGTGTGAGCGGATCCGAATCAGGGAAGGCCGATCGGGGCGGATGAATCGAGGCAAGCACGTCGCGGTCCTGATGGGCGGATGGTCGGCGGAGCGGGAGGTCTCGCTGCGCTCGGGGAAAGCCTGCGCCGATGTCCTGGAGAAGCAGGATTACCGGCTGACCCGCATCGACGTCGGCCGTGACATCGCCAGCGTGCTGCAGACGCTCAAACCCGACGTTGCGCTCAATCTCTTGCACGGCCGGCCGGGCGAGGACGGCACCGTCCAGGGCATTTTGGAGATCGTCGGCATCCCCTACACGCATTCCGGGGTGTTGGCGTCCGCGCTTGCCATCCAAAAGGACCTCGCCAAGGCGGTGTTCCGCGGGGCGGGCATCCCGGTCCCGGACGGAATGGTGGTGTCGCGGTTCGAGGCGGTGAAAAGCCACGTGCTGCCGCGACCCTACGTCATCAAGCCGTTGGCGGAGGGCTCGAGCGTCGGCGTCTTCATCGTCAAGGAGGATCACGAGCATCCGCCCCAGGAGCTCTACCGGGACGATTGGCCGTTCGGGGAAAAGGTGCTGTGCGAGCCGTTCATCCCCGGCAAGGAGCTCACCTGCGCGGTGATGGGGGAGGAGGCCCTCGACGTCATCGAAATCCTGCCGACCGCGCGCTTTTACGACTACGAGGCGAAATACGCCCCAGGCGGCTCCCGGCACCTGCTTCCGGCGCCGCTTTCACCAAATGTTTACCAAGAGGTCCGAAGACTGGCGCTTGCGGCCCATCGCGCACTCGGGTGCCGGGGGGTGAGCCGTGCGGATTTCCGCTACGACGATTCCGCGGAGGGGACGAGGGGACTGTTCTGTCTCGAAGTCAACACTCAGCCCGGCATGACCGAGACCTCGCTGGTGCCCGAGATCGCGGCCCATGCGGGCATTTCGTTCGGTGAGCTGGTGCGATGGATGGTCGAGGACGCCTCGCTGAACCGCTGACGCGGCCGGGCAATATGCGCGGCAGGCGCGGCGCCGGCGCGCGCCTTCGCCCCGGTCAGCGCGTCTTGGCGCCGGTCCTTGCAAAAATGGCGAGCCGAATCAGCCGCTTCATGCGATTCTGGGCGCTCCGATTGGAGGGGGTCCGAATCCCGCGCTTCACCGGGATTGCGGCGTCGGCGCTGTTTCTCGTCGCCAGCATCGGTTACGGCGCGGTCAGGGGGGACCATGTCCGGATGATCGTCGATACGCTCGAGGATTGGCGGGATGCGGGCGCCAATTCCCTGGGTTTTCGCATCGCCGCGGTGTCGCTCTCCGGCGAAAAGCACGTCAGCCGTGCCGAGATCGTCGCGGCCGCCGGCGTGACCGGGCGGACTTCCCTGCTGTTCCTCGACGTCGAGGCGGCGCGCGCCCGGCTGAAAACCATGCCGTGGATCGCCGAAGCCACCGTCCGCAAGCTGTTTCCGGACCGGCTCCAGATCCGGGTGCGGGAGCGGGAGCCGTTCGCGCTGTGGCAGGTCGGCGGCAGGCTCTCCCTGATCGCCGCCGACGGCACATTGCTCGGGCCGCCGAACGACCCGGCTTTCGCCGCCCTGCCGCTCGTGGTCGGACCCGGCGCCCAGACCAAGGCCAGAGATTTTCTCGCCCTGCTCGACCGCTATCCCTCGATCCGCGAGCAGGTCCGCGCCAGCGTGCTGGTCGCCGAACGGCGCTGGAACCTCAAGCTCAAGAACAACGTCGATATCCGCTTGCCGGAAACCGACGCCGGACCCGCCCTCGATACGCTGCTCGCGCTCGATCGCGACAAGCGGCTCATCAGCCGCGACATCCTGGCGATCGACCTGCGCTTGCCGGATCGGGTCACGGTCCGCTTGTCGGATGCGGCCGCGCAGGCGCGCGAGGAGGCGCGCAAGCCGCCGAAGAAGAAGGGCGGCGACGCATGAGCCCGCTCCAGCACGGCCTCACCCCGAAGATGAAGCCGATCTCGCCGCGGCGCTCGGCGGTGATTTGCGCGCTCGATATCGGCACCAGCAAGGTCGCCTGCTTGATCGCGCGGCTCAAACCCTGCGGCGCGCACGAAGCGCTGCGCCGCCGCAGCCATGGTGTCGAGGTGCTCGGCATCGGCCACACCCGCGCCCGCGGCATCAAATCCTGCACGGTCGTGAAGCTTGACGAAGCCGAGCAGGCGGTGCGGCAGGCGGTCGATGCCGCCGAGCGCATGGCCCGCGTGCACGTCGAATCCGTCGTGCTCTCGGTCGGCGCCGGACGCGTGGGGAGCGAGCTTTATGCCGCCACCGTCCATATCGGCGGCCCGGCGGCGACCGACGGCGACATCGAGCGGGTGCTCGCCGCCGGCAGCCGGCATTCGGTGCGCGGCGGGCGCGCTGTGCTGCATTCGCTGCCGGTTTCCTATGCGCTCGACGAGAGCCGCGACATCCGCGATCCGCGCGGCATGCTCGGACGGCGGCTCGGCGTCGACATGCACGTGGTCACGACCGACGTCGCGGTCGCCCGCAACCTGATGCTCGCGGTCGAGCGCTGCCACCTCTGCGTCGAAGCCATGGCGGCCGCGCCCTATGCGGCCGGGCTGTGCGCGCTCGCCGACGATGAAGCCGATCTCGGCGCCGCCATCGTCGACATCGGCGCGGGCACCACCACGGTCGCGGTGTTCTCGCACGGGCGGTTCGTGCATGCCGACGCGTTTGCGCTCGGCGGCAATCACATCACGACGGATCTCGCCCGCGGCCTGACCGCCAAGGTCGTCGATGCCGAACGGATCAAGACGCTGCACGGCAGCGCCATCTGCGGCGCGTCGGACGATCGCGACATGATCACCGTGCCGCCGGTCGGCGAGGACGAGCGCGAGCCGCCGCACGTCGTCTCGCGCGCGGCGCTGGTACGCATCATCAGCCCACGGGTCGAGGAGATTCTGGAGATGGTGCGCGACCGTCTCGCCGCTTCGCCGTTCGCGGCGGACCCGGGCGCGCGCGTGGTGCTGACCGGAGGATCGAGCCAGCTCGCCGGCCTGCCCGAGATCGCCGCCCGCATCCTCGCTCGCCGGGTGCGGGTCGGCCGTCCGCTGGGCGTCGCCGGCCTGCCCGAAGCCGCCAAGGGCCCGGCGTTCGCGGTCGCGGCCGGGCTCCTGATCTATCCGCAGGTGGCGCATCTCGAACAAGTCGAATCGCGGCGCACGCGAGCGCTCATGACGGGGACCGAAGGCTATTTCGCGAGGGTGGGACGATGGCTTCGCGAAAGCTTCTAGCGGGTTTTGACCATCGTGTGACCGAGCCGGCCGGCGGCGGACCGGCCGAACGCGCCGGCGTTCTCGCCCGCGCTCTGGAGAGGCAGCCATGACGATCAACCTGAAGATGCCCGACATAAGGGAACTCAAGCCGCGGATCACCGTGTTCGGCGTCGGCGGCGCCGGCGGCAATGCGGTCAACAACATGGTCACTGCCGGCCTGGTCGGCTGCGATTTCGTCGTCGCCAACACCGACGCGCAAGCGCTGACCCTGTCCAAGGTCGAGCGCATCATCCAGATGGGCGTGCAGGTGACGGAAGGGCTGGGCGCCGGCTCGCAGCCGGACGTCGGGCGCGCCGCCGCCGAGGAAGTGGTCGACGAGATCCGCGATCATCTCTCCGGCGCCCACATGGTGTTCATCACCGCCGGCATGGGCGGCGGCACCGGCACCGGCGCTTCTCCGGTGATCGCCCGGATCGCCCGCGAGCTCGGCATCCTCACCGTCGGGGTGGTGACCAAGCCGTTTCAGTTCGAAGGGCAGCGGCGCATGCGGATCGCCGAGAACGGCATCCAGGAGCTGCAGAAGGCGGTGGACACGCTGCTCGTCATTCCCAATCAGAACCTGTTCCGGGTCGCCAACGAGAAGACTACGTTCGCCGACGCCTTCGCGATGGCGGACCAGGTGCTCTACTCCGGCGTCGCCTGCATCACCGACCTGATGGTCAAGGAAGGCCTGATCAATCTCGATTTCGCCGACGTGCGGGCCATCATGCGCGAGATGGGCAAGGCCATGATGGGCACCGGCGAGGCGTCGGGCGAGAAACGCGCGCTCGCCGCGGCCGAGGCCGCCATCTCCAACCCGCTGATCGACGATTCCTCCATGAAGGGCGCGCGCGGGCTGCTGATCTCGATCACCGGCGGCAAGGATCTGACGCTCTACGAGGTCGACGAGGCCGCAACCCGCATCCGCGAGGAAGTCGATCAGGAGGCCAACATCATCGTCGGCGCCACGTTCGACGAAGTGCTCGACGGCATCATTCGCGTTTCGGTGGTTGCGACCGGCATCGACCAGGTCATCGGCAACGCGGCGTCCTCGATCGATTCGCGGCTCGCCGAATTGACCCCGAAGCTGCGCTCCAACACCACGCGGCTCGCGGACCGGATCGAGCGCGAGCCGGCGCGGGCCGAACAATCCGGGCCTCCGGCGGGCGCCAAATCCGCCGCACCGGCTTCGGCGCTGCCACCGGCGACCGCGATCGAAGACGTGACGATCCGGCCGATTCCACCCAAACCCTCGTTCTTCCTGGAAGCGGCCGACGAGCAATCGGGGCCGCTGGCGCAGGAGCCGTCCCCGCACCGGCATTTCATTCCGCCGCAGCCCGAGCGGGCGCCCAATCGCGCGGCGCGCATGCCGCGGATCGAGGACCTGCCCCTGCCGGCGCAGAACGAGGTCCGCGCCAGCCGCGGCCAAATGCCGGAACCAAATCCAGAGAAACGCCGCACCTCGCTATTGCAGCGCCTTGCCGCGGTGGGCCTGGGCCGGCGCGAAGAGGAACAGCCCATGCCCCAGCAGTCCAACCCGACGCCGCGTCCGCAGCCGCAGGCCGTAAACCGTGCTCCGGCCCCGGCGCCGCGCCGGCAAGGGGAACCGCACGACCCGGTTTCCGAATATGCCAAGCGCTCCCCCGCGCCCCGGCCGGCACCGCAAGGTC
>VAZU01000136.1:19695-20062 GCA_005884745.1 Alphaproteobacteria bacterium | reverse complement strand
GGCGAGCATGATCGGCCGGTTGGCCGGGGCGTGAATCTCGGCGGGCTCGAAACGGTGATTCTTCACCGCAAGCTGCAGCGATACCGCCTGCTGGGCCAGCGCACCGCCGGGGGGCAGCAGCACCGCAGCCGCGATCGATGCCGCGGCTACGAACCGCGCGAACTCTTGCGCATACATCGCGATCCTCCACAGTGTGTTCGGTCTGCTGACTCGGCCGCATGGCTCAAAATTCCACCGCGAGCTTGAGCTTGGCGCGGTGGCGGGAGAAATCCGCAAGATCGAGCGCGCCGGCCTGGCCGGCTTCCCGGCCTGCGACCTGCACGTTCCACGCCGCGGTCACGAATGCTTTGCGGGTGAGCTGCAGGTA
>VAZU01000136.1:8579-19665 GCA_005884745.1 Alphaproteobacteria bacterium | reverse complement strand
AATGGCGCAGGTACCAGATTTCCGCGCCAACCAGCAGCGGCGGGATTGGCCGGAACGCGATCGCGGCCGAAATGCCGAGGGTCGATTCCTTTTGCCACGCCCCCTCGCTCGTGCGCGTGGTCTCGGGCTCGTAGATCGCGTTGAAGCCGAGAAACACCCGGTTGGCGACGAGCTCGGTGTCGGCATGCACGCGGGTCTCGAACTCGAAATTCGTGACGCGCTCGCCGCTCGTCTCGTCGATGCGGCGCCACACCGGCTCGGCCGAGAGCGTGACGGCGATCGGGGACGACGCGCCACGCTCGACGAACAGATAGCGCAGCTCGCCGAACAGGCCGCCGAAGCTCACCGCATGGCGATCATCGAGACCGGTGACGTTCTCGATGTCGTGGGAGTTCGCCAGGGCTCCAAACTCGATTTGAACGAACTGCGATGGCGTGTGCTCGAATTCGAGCTTGGTTTGCGTGGCGAAGAACCGGCCGTCGCGCTTGCCGAGCGCCGCGACCGTTTCCGAGGAGAACTCCTTCTCGCCCTGAAGGCCGATGCTCGAGCCCTCGGTGAAGCCGAAGATATATTTGGTCTCGATCTCGCGAAATGTGTTGTCGTCGTAGGCGGAGACGGGATGGGCACCGGAAAGAAGGAATCCCGCCGCACACGCACAAGCGAGACACCGACGCGCGAGCGCGCGCGCGCAAAGATCAACCTGCATCGCACTTCCTCGATCCGCGGGGTTCAAGGCCCTGCAATCAAAGCGAGCCGGCTTAGCACCAGCTGATGCGATAAGAGCGACGCAAATCTTCGATGTCAAGCAAACAAACAAATATTGGAACGCTTCCAGTCTGCGAATATTAGGACTATTCTAATTCGATGTTTGGAGCAGGCTGTCTGGAATTCTCGCAATCTACCGAATTCCACAGCGGTGGACGCCAGTTCGTTCACTCGGTGAGCGGCAACTCGGCATTGTCGCGCAACACCGCCTCAGCCTCGGCCGTGGGCCGGCCCGCCGCATCGGCGAGCACCAAGCCGGGCAGCAGGCGCAGCGGCGCGCGGCTCGACTTCACGGCGCGCACCAGCACGCGGATCGCGGCGGCGTCGGGACGCGGATGAACCGGTAATACCGCGATCGCCCCGAAGCGGCGGGTGAGCGCGTCGAGCGCCCGGGCAAGGCCGTCCGCCCGCCAGATCAGCGTGAGCACGCCGTTCGGCTTGAGCAAGCGCGAGGCAACGCCGGTCCAGCCGGACAATTGCCCATGGGAAGCCGCGTGGGCGAGGCGGCGTCCGGCTTGCGGCGAAGCTCTTTGCCGCAGCGGATCGTTGAACGGCGGATTCATCAGCACGCGGTCGGCGGAGGCGGCCGAGATCGCGGCGGCGGCGAACTCGCGGGCCGAAGCGTCGACGTCGAGCTCGACGGCGCGGGCGCGATCGGACAAATCGTTGCGCGCGATATTGTCGCGCGCCAAGGTCACGAGCGCCGGGTCGATCTCGACAAGCGTCACGTCGAGGCGCGGCACGCGCAACGCCAGCGCCAGGCCCGCGGCACCGACGCCTGCGAACAGATCCACGGCGCGCTCGCCGGGCCTTGCTTGGGTTGCGGCGGCGAGCAGGATCGCATCATGGCCGACGCGATGGCCGTGGCGCGGCTGCCGCAGCGCGAGCCGGCCGCCGAGCACGGCGTCCTGTGTGGTCTCGGCGACGCGCTCATCCCGCATCGGGACGAAGCTCGCGGCCAAAGCCCGCCGTCTCCAGCAGGCGGCGCGCGGCAGCGGCATGCTGCTCGGCGACCAGGATGCGGCGCGGCAGGACGCCGAGCGAGCCTTCCAGCACGCTCATGTTCTGGTCGAACACGTGATGGGGAATTCCGGCGCCCTGCAGCAGGGCACCGATCGCAGAAACCAGCACCGCGTCATTGGTGCGAACCAGCTCGCGCACACTCGCCTCCCGGCGGATCGCGCCCAAAGCACCCGCCCCGGGGGACCGGATCCGGCCGGCCCCACCCTTGCGGCTTGGGCACGGCGTTTCTATGCTCCCGCCCGCCGGTTGTCCAAATATGCCGGAAACCCCGGAACGCCCGCGTCTCCCGGATCATCCATGAGCCGATCCCACAGTCGCCCGGAGAATGCCTTGGCCGTCGTCATCCCGTTCGAAAGCCAGCCGGCCTCGATCGACCCGCTGACCGACCTGGTGAACGCCGACATGGATCGGGTCAACGCCACGATCCTGTCGCGGACCGGGTCCGAGGTGACGATGATCCCGGAAATCGCCAATCACCTGATCGGCTCCGGCGGCAAGCGCCTGCGGCCGATGCTCACCGTGGCGATGGCGCAGCTGGTCGGCTGTCGCGGCGACGGCCACGTCAAGCTCGCCGCGTCGGTGGAGTTCATGCACACGGCGACGCTGCTGCACGACGACGTCGTCGACGAGAGCGAGATGCGGCGCGGCAGGCTGGCGGCGCGCATGCTGTGGGGCAACGAAGCCAGCGTGCTGGTCGGCGACTTCCTGCTCGGGCAGGCCTTCAAGATGATGGTCGAAGTCGGCTCGCTGCGCGCGCTCGAGATCCTGTCCTGCGCGGCCGCGGTGATCGCCGAGGGCGAGGTGATGCAGCTCGCGGCCGCCAAGAACACCGCGACCACCGAGGACGAATATCTCGCCGTGATCCGCGCCAAGACCGCGGAACTGTTCGCCGCGGCCTGCGAGGTCGGTCCGGTGCTGGCTTCCCGGCCGCGGCCCGAGCAGGCGGCCTGCCGCTCGTTCGGCATGAACCTCGGCGTCGCCTTCCAGCTGGTCGACGACGCGCTCGATTACGGCGGCAAGTCCGCCAAGCTCGGCAAGAACATCGGCGACGATTTCCGCGAGGGCAAGATCACGCTGCCGGTGGTGCTGTCGTTCCGCCGCGGCTCCGAGCACGAACGCGGGTTCTGGCGGCGCACGCTGGAAGAGGGCGAGGTCGCGGACAAGGACCTCGAGACCGCGCTCGGGCTGATGGTCAAGCACCGGGCGCTCGAGGACACCATCAAGCGCGCGCAGCATTACGGCGCCATCGCCAAGGACGCGCTCGCGCTGTTCCCCGATGCGCCGATGAAGGCCGCGCTGTCGGAGACCGTGGATTTCTGCATCCGGCGGACGCAGTGATATTCGATCCCGCTCATTACCGCGCGGGCAAAGCCATATCCCGCGCCTTTGCCGATCTTAAACTTTCTGGTACCCTGCGATCATGGCTTTTACCCGCATTACAGTCGATCCGGCGGTGTGCACTGGCAAACCTTGCATCCGACATCTGAGATTCCCGGTCGCGCGCCTGCTCGGCTTGCTCGCCGCCGGTGAAACACGCGAGCAAATCCTCACCAATTATCCCTATCTCGAGCCCGAGGACATCGATGAAGTGCTGCGCTATGCGGCCTTCCTGGCCGAGGATGAGACCGTCGAGCTCGCCAAGTGAAATTCCTCGTTGACATGCCGTTGTCGCCAGCGCTGGCGCGATGGTTGATCGACGAAGGACATAACGCCGTTCACGCAACGGACATCGGCATGGCCAAGGCTACCGACGCGGAGATTCTGAGCCGCGCCAGACAGGAAGCCAGAACCGTGATTACCGCCGATCTCGATTATTCACGCTTGCTCGCACTTGCGCGTGTTACGGTGCCGAGCTTGATCCTTTTCCGCGGTGGAAACTGGAGTGAGATCGACGTCATTAAGCGAATGCACGAGCTGCTTCAAGGTTTAAGCGAAATCGACATCGAACAAAGCATGTTGATCGTGGACCGGCAGCGCGTGCGGCGAAGGCGGCTACCATTGCTGGGTTAGTGTCGAGTCTCGGCGATCCGGTCTTACCGAACTCAACAAATCCGTTCGCATTACCCTAGCACCGTCGCGCAGACCCACCAGTGCCAATGCGCCGCACGCAACGCTCGCGCGGCCGCGAGCGCGGCGCGCGCGGTCCGGAAGATTGCAAAGCAAGTCGCGCCGGAGCCCGACATCCGCGCGAGCTCGCATTCGGGCAACGCTCGCAACTCCGCCAGCACTTCGGCGACGACCGGCGCCAGCGAGATCGCGGCTTGCTCCAGATCGTTGTTGCGCAGGCGCAGCTGTGCCACGAGCTCACCGCGGCCGCGGGGGATCGCGGCGGCGTCCAATGCCGGCCGATCCGGCATGGCGTCCCGCGTTGTTGAGCTTGGCCGCGAGCTGAACGCCGCGAACACATTTTTGGTGGCGAGCGCAATCGCGGGATTGACCAGCACGGCCGAAAGCTTCGGCAGATCGAGCGGATCCGACAAATCTTCGCCGATGCCGCGGACGAGCCGCGCGCGGGCCCGCATGCAGACCGGCACGTCGGCTCCGGTCGCGCATGCCGCCTCGGCAAGGCGTGGGTCGTCGAGCCCAAGCGCGTTGGCGCGGGCCATGAGCCGCAGCGCCGCCGCGGCGTCGCTCGAGCCGCCACCGATGCCGGCCGCAACCGGCAGCCGCTTCCATAGCGCGAACCGGCCGAGCGTGAGGCCCTCGATGCGCGCGGCAAGCTCGCGCACGGCCTTGAGCACCAGGTTGTCGCTCGCTCCGCAGAGCGCCGCCGCGAGCGGCCCGCGTAGATCGAGCGCCAGCGTTTCTCCGGGAACCAAGCGGAGCCGATCGCCGACGCGGGCGAAAGCAACGAGGCTTTCGAGCTCGTGATAGCCGTCGCTGCGTCTGCCGCGAATTTCCAGCGTGAGATTGATTTTCGCGGGCGCGGGCTCGACCAGCGGGGCGCGAGCCGACCGCGGAGCCACGGCGATGCGGTCAGCCGCCGTTGCCCGGCTTCTTCTTGGCGGCCTCCGCGGCCGAGGAAGTCTCATCCAACAGGCCGGCCTTGAGCTTCTCCTCGATCTTCTTGAGATCCTCGGGCTCGGGATTGAGATCGCGGGCATGCGACCACTGGAACTGCGCCTCCAGCGTGCGACCGACCTTCCAATAGGCGTCGCCGAGATGATCGTTGATGGTGGGATCTTCCGGCTTGAGCTCGACGGCGCGCTCGAGATTCTTCACCGCGTCGTCGTATTTCGCGATCCGGTAAAAGGCCCAGCCCAGCGAATCGACGATGTAGCCGTCGTCCGGCCGCTGCTCGACCGCGCGCTTGATCATGCGCATGCCGTCGTCGAGATTGATGCCCTGGTCGACCCAGGAATAGCCGAGATAATTGAGCACGTGCGGCTGATCCGGGTAGAGCTCGAGCGCCTTCTTGAGATCGGCCTCCGCCCGGTCCCATTGCTTGGAACGCTCGTAGCAGATGCCGCGGAAATAGAAGATCAGCCAGTTCTGCTTGTCCGGCTTGGAGATCATGTCGATCCCCTTGCCGTAGACGTCGGCGCAGGCCTTGAACTGCTTGCGCCCGCGCAACAGGTTGCCCAGCGCCACGACGGCTTCGAGGTCGTTGGGCCGTGCGGCAACCAGCTTGTCGAGATGGCTCTTGGCCTCCTCGGTGCGATCGAGCGCGTCGAGATCGACCGCGAGCTGAATCTCGGCGTTGCGCCGCAAGGAGGAATCCTCAGGGACGCGCTGGTAGGCCTTGATGGCGAGCTGCGGCTTCTTGAGGTTCTCGTAGAGATCGGCCAGCGAGAGCAGCGCGAGCGGCTGCTCGGGCGCGAGATAGATCGCCAGCTGCAGATACACCAGCGCCAGATCCTCGCCGCCCTGGCGGCCGAGCGAAGCGCCGAGCCCGTACAGCGCTTCGGCGGCACCGGCCTGCGGGTTCTGCACCAGCGGCGGCAGCTTGTTTCCCTTGTTGATGTCGCGAACCGCCTCGACCACCAGCGGATGGCGCGGCAAGATCTTGTCGAAATCCTGGAATATCTTCAGCGCCTCGTCCCTGGAGGCATTGCGCGAGGCGCAATTGCCGTAGGCCTCGACCGCGCGCAGCGCATTGCTGTCGAGCTTGTAGGCGCGCTCCAGGCGCTTGCCCGCTTCCTTCTTGTTGTTGGCAAGGTCCAGGATCAATCCGGCGTGCAGATCCTTGAAGATGGCGTACCAGTCCGGTCCGGCGAGCCGATCGATGGTCTCTACCGCAGGCTTGACCTCGTTGGAGCCGTAGAAGGTCCAGGCCGAAAGCAGGGTCGCCGTCAAATCCGCGATCGGCCCGCGCACCGACTGCGCCAGATGCTGGCGCGCGGCCGGATACTGCTTCTGCTTGATGGCGCGGACGCCGAGCACCAGCCGCGCGATGCGGTGGCCGTGGTCGACCTGCACGATGCGGTCGGCGAGCTTCACCGCGTCCTCGATCTCGCCGTCCGAGAGCACGGACAGGAAGGCGCGCTCCAGCAATTCCGGGTTCTTCGGATCGGATTTCAGCGCGGCGCGATAATAGGCCGCGGCGGCCCCGGAATCGCGTTCCGACCCCGCCTCGCGCGCGGCGAGATAATTGCCCGCCGGCGAAACGCGCGACAGCTCCGAGGGCGTCGGCACCTGGGCGCTGATCGTGACCGGCAACGCCGTTGCTGCGGCGGCGAGCATCACGCAAGCCGCGCGTCGAACCAGCTTCGAAGCTCTCCATGGGACGGGCGGTCACGCCGAAGCGCCGCCCCTGCGTCCGGGCGCAGAATGAACTTTTTGTGCGCCGCCCGCAAGGATCGACCCTGGCATGGCGACCGCCGAACCCTCTAGGATTCGAGCACGGCAAAACTGCGGCGCGGAGTCACATATTGGGATAATTCGGCCCGCCGCCGCCTTCCGGGGTCACCCAGGTGATGTTGCGGTTCGGATCCTTGATGTCGCAGGTTTTGCAGTGGACGCAGTTCTGGGCATTGATCACGAAGCGCACGTCGGTTCCCTCGCCCACCCATTCATAGACGCCGGCCGGACAATAAAGCGCCGAAGGGCCGCCATAGACGTCGTGCTCGGAGGCCTTCTGCAGGGCCATGTCGCCGACGATGAGGTGCACCGGCTGGTCCTCCTCGTGGTTGGTGTTGGACAGGAACACCGAGGAGAGCCGGTCGAACGTGATTTTCCCGTCGGGCTTGGGATAGGCGATCGGCTTGCATTGCGCGGCGGGCTTGAGCGTCGCCCAGTCCGGCTTGCCGTGCGAGAGCGTGCCGAACAGCGAGAATGCCGAGCGCCACGCCGAGCGCCGTGCCGAGCTTCGACCACAGCGGCTTGACGTTGCGCACCGGCCATAAATCCCGCCCGATGTCGGAAGCGCGCCAAGCCGCCTCGTAGCCGGAGACCTCGTCATGGGAGCGGCCCTCGGCGAGCGCGTGGGCGACATGCTCGGCCGCGAGCATCCCGGACAGCATGGCGTTGTGGCTGCCTTTGATACGGGGCACGTTCATGAATCCCGCCGCGCAGCCGATCAGCGCCCCGCCCGGGAAACTCAGCTTGGGAACCGATTGCCAGCCGCCTTCGGTGAGCGCGCGCGCCCCATAGGCGAGCCTTTTGCCGCCCTCGAAGGTGCCGCGCACCAGCGGATGGGTCTTGAACCGCTGGAACTCCTCGAACGGTGCGAGCCAGGGATTGGCATAATTGAGATGCAGGACGAAGCCGACCGACACCAGGTTGTCGTCAAAATGATAGAGGAAGGAGCCGCCGCCGGTGCGGTTGTCGAGCGGCCAGCCGAAGGTGTGCTGGACGAGACCGGGCTTGTGCCTGTCGGGCGCAACCTCCCACAGCTCCTTGAGCCCTAACCCGAATTTGGGCGGATCGCGATCGCGGTCGAGGCCGAACCGGGCGATCAGGAGCTTCGAGAGATTGCCGCGCGCGCCTTCGGCGAACAGCGTGTACTTGCCGCGCAGCTCCATGCCGCGGGTGAAATGGTCCTTGCGTCTGCCGTCCTTGCCAACCCCCATGTCGCCGGTCGCGACGCCGACCACTTCGCCGTTTTCCCCGAACAGCACTTCGGCGGCGGCGAATCCCGGGTAGATCTCGACCCCGGCCGCTTCCGCCTTGGTGGCGAGCCATCGGCACACGTTGCCGAGCGAAACCACGAAATTGCCGTGATTCGACATCAGCGGCGGCATCGGCAGCGCCGGCAATCGCAGGGCACCGCTCGGCCCGAGCCAGTAGAACCGATCCTCGGTGACCTGCTGCTTGACCGGGGTTTCCTCCTCGCGCCAGCCCGGCAGCAGCCGGTCGAGCCCGATCGGATCGATCACGGCCCCCGACAGGATATGGGCGCCGACCTCGGAGCCCTTCTCGACGACGACGACGGCGAGATCCGCCTTGAGCTGCTTGAGACGGATCGCGGCGGCGAGGCCCGCGGGACCGGCGCCCACGATCACCACGTCGAATTCCATCGCTTCGCGGGCAGGCAACTCGTTCGCCGCCATGACTGCCTCCTGGCCGAAGATGACGGGCCGGGAGCGGTTTTTCCACGTTTGCGCACAGGCGGCAATGGCGGGCATTCCGGGCGCGGACGGATGGGTGATAAGCATGGCGGCATGAAATCGCAGATGCCGAGGGCGGCCGACGAATTGCTTGCCTTCTATGTCGACTCCGGCGTCGACATCGCGCTCGGCGAGGTGCCGGCCGATCGCTTCGCCGATCGCGCCCCGGATGCAAAAGCCTCGCCGGCCACCGGCGAACGCGTCGCGCGCGGCACCCCAGCCGGCGGACCGGCCTGGAGCCTAGAGGGCGAAGGCCCGCCCCCGCGCCTGCCCCTCAAAGGCACGGCGAGCGCCGCGGATCGAGTCTCTCCCGCGCCCGCCCCGCCGGAGGTCGCCGTGATGGCGGCGCGCGATGCGGCGAAGCGCGCCGCGAGCCTCGAGGAACTGCGGGCGATCCTGCAGGCGTTCGAGGGCTGTGCGCTGAGAATCACCGCCAAGCAGCTCGTGTTCGCCGACGGCAACCCGCAGGGCCGCGTCATGTTCGTCGGCGAGGCGCCGGGACGCGAGGAGGACCTCGAAGGCCTGCCCTTCGTCGGCCGCTCCGGCAAGCTGCTCGACCGCATGATGGCGGCGATCGGGCTCGACCGCGGCGGCGCCTATATCGCCAACATCATCCCGTGGCGGCCGCCGGGAAACCGCACGCCCACCCCGCAGGAATCCGCGATCTGCCTGCCCTTCATCGTGCGCCAGATCGAGCTCGCCGACCCCGATGTCCTCGTCTGTCTCGGCGGGCCCGCCGCGCAGGCCTTGCTCGGGGTGAAGGAAGGCATCTTGCGAACCCGCGGACGCTGGTTTCCCTATCCCACCGGCAGCCGCGAGATCCGCGCCATCGCCACGCTGCATCCGGCCTATCTGCTGCGCCAGCCGCTGCAGAAACGCCTCGCCTGGCGGGATTTCCTGGCGATAAGCGCGCGCTCGAAGGCGGGTGATCATCGTGAACATTTTTGAAGTGTCATGGCCCGCGAAGGCGGGCCACCCAGTAGCCGCGGGGCTCGAGGGGGTGCGATCTCTCACGACTGGAGTCTACTAGGTCGCCCGGACAAGCCGGGCGATGACAATTGAGAAGGTTGGCGGGAACCCGTGCGACCGACCGATCGTTGATCGAGCGACCGTAGCACCCCGAAGGCCCATGATCCGCAAGCTGAAATCGGGTCAGTACCGGCTGTATTCCCGCAAGAAGGACCCGCGCACCGGCAAGCGCCGCAACCTCGGCACGTTTGCGAGCCGGCAGGCGGCCGAGAAGCACGAGCGCGCGGTGCAATTCTTCAAGCGCCGCGGCGGCTAGGGCGCGTATTCGTCAGCGCGCGGACGACCTCGAGGCCTCATTCGCACTTCCGGAATCAGCAGCGAAGCGGAATGGCATGAAGCCGCGGTTCTTCGCATTTTGACCCAGAGGCGACATCACGCGCGCCCGCACTACTGCCTTGCGCTTGCGCGAATGACAATCGGCAGCTGAGGCAACGCAGCATGCCCCCCGGATACCTTGCCGCCCCTAGGCTCAGTGTCGTGCGTCTGCCCTGGATAGCCGGCGCAGGATGCGACCGAGCACGGACGAAACAACGATGAGCGCGGCCGCAGCCTGCATGACGAGGCAGGTGACGAGCGCTGTTGTGTAATTGCCTTCCGCCCGCTGCAGATAGCCGAGCAGCCCCGGTCCGAACGCGAAGGTGAACTGATTGATGGCGACGATCCAGCCTACAATCCGCGAAAAGTGTTGGTTGGGGAACTCCTGCTGAACGATCAGTGCCGGCAGCGAGATCATGTTGCCCGCGCCGAGGCCAAAAAGAACGCATCCCAGATACAGCGTCGCCGCGGACACGTTCGAGATCAAAAGTCCTGTTCCAACCGTCTGGATGCAGAAGTTCCCACATGCAGCGACCCTGCGGTTGACCTTGTCGACGAACAAGCCTGTTACCATGCGCCCCACCACGGCCGAAAATGTCGTGAGGCTCACCGCCCATCCGGCCGCACCGACTCCCACCATGGGCGCGAGATAGGCGACCTGATGCGTCAAGAAACCAACCTGTGCGGTCAGTCCCAACGCGAACGGGATGGAGATCGTCTGAAAATTGCGGCTGCGCAGAACAGTCGATAGCTGCCAAGGCGGCCCGGCCGAGCGTTCTTCAGCAATTTCAGCTTGTGCGGAAGGAGGAGCATCGTCAGCATAATCGCACTCGCCAGAGCGCTTCGATCGCAGCACGAGCGCCACCGTGGGAAACAGGATGACAAGCATCAGCCCGGCGGCGCAAGACAGCGCTGCGGTTAGGCCGAAGCGGCCAATGAGAAGGATCAACAGTGGCGCAATGACGACGCCGCCGGCGCTTGCACCGTTGAGGGCAAGACTGACGGCCAGACCGCGCCGTCTGTCGAACCAAGGCGCTACGATGATGTTGATCGCCGCGCCGCTCATCGCCGCCCAGCCCAGCGACATGACCGCGAAGGCCGCATAGATTTGCCAAGGCTCGGAGACGAGCGTGAGCAGCACGACGCCGCAGGCCATCGCGACGGTGCCCGTCGTGACCACTCGTCGCACGCCGAGCCGTTCGAATATGGTCCCGGCGAAAAACACCAGCGTCGCGCCGAGAAGATAGTACGCGGTGATCGCGGAGGAGATCGCCGCTGTGGGCCATCCGTTGCGGTCTTGAAGCGCGACGAGATATATGCCCGGGCCGTAGAAACCGAGCCCCCATCCGAACAGCGCAACGAAGAACGCCGCGCCGACCACGAGCCAGCCATGATAGAGGCCTGCT
>VAZU01000136.1:3333-8397 GCA_005884745.1 Alphaproteobacteria bacterium | reverse complement strand
TATTCTTCACTGGGGTGCGAACGACGCGCATTTACTGCCGACCTGTTTGTCAGGTGCGCCCGGCAAAGTCGGCAAATGTGGTGTTCTTCCCTACCGCCGCGGCAGCGGAGCGTGCAGGCTTTCGCCCCTGTCTGCGGTGCAGACCCGAGACCGCGCCCGGCAGCCCGGCATGGCGTGGTACGGCGACGACGGTCGCACGCGGAATGCGCCTGATCCAGACGGGGTTTCTAGATCGCGCATCGGTCGACGAGCTCGCGCACAAACTGGGAATCGGACCGCGGCATCTCTTAAGACTTTTTCTTAGGCATGCCGGGGCAACGCCGATCGAAATCGCCGCAACCCGTCGTGTACAGGTCGCAAAGCGACTCATCGACGACACGGCGATGCCGTTATCGGCAATCGCCTTCGCGGCAGGTTTTGGAAGCGTGCGGCGTTTCAACGATGCGTTCCGCGCGATCTACGGGCGGCCGCCATCCTCGTTCCGAAGGACGGTTCGGGCACCTACCAAACAAGGTGTTGCGGATCAACATCGACCGACTGGTCGTACTTCGCGATAACGACACCCCTGTTCCACAGTCCCCTGCGTATGGGTTCTGCGGCGCAGGTCTGGTTCTGGCGCTTCCCGAAAGTGCCGCCCGCCGCATTTGACGGCCGCTTGCGATTCCAAGGCGGACTCCGGCAAGCCGCCCAACGACGTGTTCACTCGTTTCGAAAATCCGGATGGATGACGGCATTGAGAGGCGCAGTCAGGCGTCGTAGTCGAGCTTGGGATACCAATCCGCGCCCCGCCCTTCCGGCGTTGAATCCAGCACCATCCACAGCGGGGCCGGGTCGGGTGCGCCTCGGCACGCGCAGGTCGAACGTCTGCTCACCGGCGCCGATCTCGAGCTTCTGCGGCGCGATTTGCGCGCCTTGTCCTGACAGGCGCCGTCGCCCTTGGCGCGGTGTCCCGGCCGGAAACCCGTCCCCCGTCTTTCTTGTTGATCCGGCCAGACGACCTCGAAGCCCCATTCGCACTTCCGCAATCAGCAGCGAAGCGGAATGGCATGAAAGCCGCCGGCCTTCGCGTGTTGACCCGACCGGACCTTCCGGCGTTGGTTACACGATCGCCTCGTTTGCAAAAGTACGCGAGTAGATGGCATTTGGCCGCTTCGTCCCCATCTGCATAGGATGCTTGCTGGACACCCCTTTTCGATGGACGGTATCCTGCGTCGATGCCCCCCTCACGCCTTCCTCCCCTGACCGAGCGCGAGTTCGCGCGCATTTCCCGCGCGCTCGCCGAGCCGCGTCGCGTTCAGATCCTCAGGGAAATCGGCGAACACGACGCCCCGACGCCGTGCGGCGGCTTGCACAAGAGCCAGGACATCAGGGCAAGTTCGCAAACCTTGTCCTGAAGCGCGGGGTACTGCGCGCTTATCTCGACCGATTGTCGAAAATATAGTTTCGCATCCTGCCGCCCCCTTGACCGGCATCAATTCGATAATTATCTAAGCATCGAAATATTGAAAGACAGGAGGATTCGACATGAGCGAGCTGACAGGCAAGGTGGCGATCGTGACCGGCGCCTCGAAGGGCATCGGCGCGGCGATCGCGAAAGGGCTCGGCGCCGTGGGCGCCTCGGTGGTGGTGAATTACGCCTCCAGCAGGGAGGGCGCGGATCGCGTCGTCGCCGAGATTGCCGGCAAGGGCGGCAAGGCCATCGCGGTAAAGGCCGACGTATCGAACTCGCTCGACGTGCTCGTCAACAACGCCGGCGTCTATGGTTTCGCGCCGCTCGAGGAGGTGACGGAGGATGAATTCCACCGCGAATTCAACATCAATGTTCTGGGCGTCCTGCTCGCGTCCAGGGAGGCAATGAAATACTTCGGA
Source organism: Alphaproteobacteria bacterium (assembly GCA_005884745.1). GTDB lineage: Bacteria > Pseudomonadota > Alphaproteobacteria > Rhizobiales > Xanthobacteraceae > AP-16. The sequence continues at coordinate 6,528 of VAZU01000136.1, read as the reverse complement.
CCTGGCGGCGGCAGCGTCATCAACATCAGCTCAATCGCAAGCACGAGTCCAACACCGACGGCGGTCGTCTACTCGGCAACCAAGGGTGCGGTCGACACGATCACGCGCGTGCTGGCAAAGGAGCTGGGGCCCAAGAAAATCCGGGTCAACGCGATCAATCCGGGAGGCGTCGAGACCGAGGGCGTGCACAGCATGGGGATCAGCGGCAGCGAATTCGAAAAACAGATGGTGGCGCGCACTCCGCTGGGGCGCCTGGGGCAGCCGGACGACATCGCGTCGGTCGCGGTGTTTCTCGCGTCCGCGGCCTCCGGTTGGATGACCGGCGAAACGATCGCGGTGGGAGGCGGCTTCTCGTGAGCCATTGAGCATCGATCACGGAGCGGTCGGAAGTGCCGGCTTGGCGCTTTCGACCGGTAAGCGCCGTCGCTGACGCACGCAGGGTGATGACCGTCGCTAAGTTCGACCCGCTCGCTACGAACTTCGGCTCGTGGCACCCGGAAGTGCCGCCCGCCGCATTTGACGGCCGCTTGCGGTTTTAAAGCCGGCTCCGGCAAGCCGTCCAACGAATTGTTCACTCGTTCACGCCCTAGTCTAGGGCGCGTATTCGTCAGCGCGCGCCCAAAAAACATATGCTCAACGTGAGCTCTTCGCCTTTTGACCCTGGCTGTGTGAAAACCCCGCAAGCTCGGGAGCGACTAGAATTGTTTTTCCCAGATCGACCGAAATCCATCGCGCATAACAATCTTCGCAGCGAAATTCGCAATCGAAAAGATGATCCATTCTATCAGATCTCCACGCTACGGCGTTTTCACACGACCAAGACCCTTACCGGACGCGGAGTTTGCAATCAGTGGCTCGCCGCCCAGTCTTCACCCTCAGTGCGGACTGCCTCTGGCGTCCAGTTGCGCCGCCGTCGCGCGAGCCGGTTCTCCGTTGTCTCGCCCTCAAAATTCGTGGCCGTCTCGACGAGCTGCGACCGATCCACGTCGTCGAACGTGTTTACGTTGAACACGGCATATCGAATCCCATCGATCATGCATGTTACGATCGGAATCACGCCGCACGTCAGGCAAACATGAAAATCCGCGGTCTTCGTTCCGAACCGATATCGCGTCACCCGCGAGTCGTCGGCGACCCGCAGATAAAACCGGCCATCCGGATGCGAGGTCCAGGCCGCCCCGTGCTTTGTACATAGGCCGCAGCCACAAGCACGGACCGGGATAGCCGGCCCGGAATCGGGCCAGTCGAATGCGACTCGAATATTGCCACAATGACAGCTTCCGTGGATGCGGCGATACGAGACCGGGTCGTGCATGTCAGTTGGCCCTAGGTTTGCCAATGTCCAAGGTAACACGTGTGATTTGGGCGCGTAAGCACCTGTCCACCCGTCCTGCCACAGACAGTTCGAGTTTCTGATAGTCCGGATGACTAGGGTCGGGAACCGGCACTTTCCGGCTCATGCGGAGCCTGCGCGTCACGGCGGCTGTCGGGGGTGAGGCGGACATGCTTGGAAGGTGGCAGATCGGCCGGTGATGACCCTGGCTGTGTGAAAACCCCGCAAGCTCGGGAGCGACTAGAATTGTTTTTCCCAGATCGACCGAAATCCATCGCGCATAACAATCTTCGCAGCGAAATTCGCAATCGAAAAGATGATCAATTCTATCGGATCTCCACGCTACGGCGTTTTCACACGAGCAAGACCCGAACCAGACATAACGTCTGCTCTGGGTCTTGGTCCCGTGTGAAAACGCAGTGACGTGAGGAACCAATAGAACAAACATTCTTTCGGATCGGGATTATGATCGCGAGAGTTCGTAAGCGTGTTCAACGGATGAGCGCATCGCCCGAGTGCGCCGTACGCTATCTCGAGACTGTGTCCGAACTTGACGTCCGACAACTCCTCGCACAAGTGAGGACACCAACGCTCGTGATGCACGTCCGCGACGACGCCCTGGTCCCGATCAAACTGGGCCGTGAAATTGCTGCGGGAATACCCGGCGCGCGGTTCGTTGCGCTACCGGGCAAAAACCACATCCCGCTGGAGCAGGACCCTGGAGTGGCCGAATTTTTCGAGGAAGTGAAGATTTTCTTGAAGGATACATCTTAGCTATGGGGGTGCCCGAGGCGGGTGGGCGCGACGGTGCTCGTTGCGTCTGTGGTGGCTAGCTTGAGGACCGCTTATGGCACTTCCGCGACATGCAGTGATTGCGAATTCAGGTCCGCTTACGAGGCAAGAACGGTAGCTCGGCCCGATGCCACCGAAGGACCGACTCTGACCCAACTCGGACATTGGCCAATCGCCCATTGACCCCGTGCCCTTTGTCAATTTCAGCCCCTTCCAGAGTGGTATATTGTTCGCCATTATTGTTCGCCATTATAGAATCCCCTTTCTGAGCCTGGGTGGAACATGAGGCGACGCGAATTTCTCGGTGTGCTCGGCAGTGCGGCGGCGTGGTCGCTGGCTGCGCAAGCGCAGCAATCGGCGATGCCGGTGATTGGGTATCTCAGCGGTGCAACATTTGAAATGATGCGCGAGTATGTCGCCGCATTCCACCGAGGCTTAGCCGACGCCGGATTTGCCGAGGGCCGCAACGTAGCGATCGAGTATCGATGGGCGGAGGGTCACAACGATCGGCTGCGCGCACTGGCTACGGATTTGGTTCGCCGTCAGGTGGCCATTATCGTTGTAGGGGGTAGCACCCCCGGAGCGTTGGCTGCTAAGGCGGTGACTGAAACGGTCCCGATAGTTTTTTTTGTGGGTACCGACCCGGTTGAAGTTGGTCTCGTCGCGAGCCTCGCACAGCCCGGCGGCAACATCACGGGGATTACAAACCTCAACGTGGAGTTGCTCAAAAAATGCCTTGAGCTGATGCAGAGCCTGGTGCCTCCAGCCACCACGATCGCGGTGCTCGTCAATCCGGGCAACATCCCCCAAACCGCGACTGAAAAAAGGACCGTACAGGATGCGGCACGTGTCCTCGGCGCGCGCGTGGTGATTCTGAATGCAAGTAGTCCCAGCGAGATCGAGTCGGCCTTCGCGACCCTTGTCGGCGAGCGGGCAGGCGCACTCGTGGTAAGCGGTGAAACTTTCTTTTTGACCCAGCGTGATCGGCTGGTTGAGCTGGCGGCCCGCCACGCAGTGCCGACCATATATGCCTACCGTGACTTCCCTGCCACCGGCGGGCTAATGAGCTA
>VAZU01000136.1:0-3191 GCA_005884745.1 Alphaproteobacteria bacterium | reverse complement strand
GCTTGGCCGCGCCGACGAGGTGATCGAATAAGGATGCTGTTTGCTGCGGTGCATGAGTCCGGTCATGGCACATCCCGGAAGTGCGGCGCGCCGCATTTGACGGCCGCTTGCGGTTCCAAATCGGACTCCGGCAAGCCGTCCAACGACGTGTCTATGAATTGATGCCCTAGATCACCCCGTTCTGCCGCAGCGCCGCGATCTCGTCCTTGCCATAGCCGAGCTCGGCCAGAATCGCGTCGGTGTGCTCGCCCAGCATCGGCGCGCGATGGCGGATCGATCCCGGCGTCTCGGAGAGAAACACCGGCGCTTTGGCGATCGGCGCCGGTTTGGGCGCGCCGGGAAATTCCGTCGGCTGAAAAAATCCCATGGCGTTCACCTGCGGGTCGTCGAGCGTCTGCTGCGGTTTGAGCACCGGGCCGGCCGGAATCTTGGCCTTGCCGAGGATCTCCAGCACCTCCGCGGTGGTGCGCCCGGCGCACCAGCGGCCCATGCGCTCGCTGATGATTGCCCCGTGGTTGCCGCGCGAGATGTCGTCCTTGAAGCGCGGGTCGGTGAGCCATTCGGGCTCGCCCATCAGGTCCGCCCAGCGCCGGTAGAGCGGTTTTCCGAGCACCTGGCACAGCACCCAGCCGTCGCGGGTGCGGAACAGATCGACCGGAGCCGCGGTCTGGCCGCGATTGCCGGTCGGCACCCGGTCGGGCTTGATCAAAGCCTGCTCGATCAGCAGCGCGTTGCTCAGCGTCACCGCGGTCGCGAGCAGCGCGCCCTCGACGACCTGGCCCTTGCCGGTCGTTTTCCGCGCGATGAGCGCCACCATGGTGCCGAAGGCGCAATGCAGCGCGGTCGAGAAATCGACCCACGGCACCTGCGCGCGATAGGGCTGATGCGCTTCCCCGGTCATATAGACCGCGCCGGACATGACCTGGCCGACGCCGTCGAAGCCGACGCGGTCCGCATAGGGACCGCCGCGGCCGTAGGCCGTCACCGTGGTGAGGATGATGTCGGGCTTGAGCGCTTTCAGGCTCTCGTAATCGAGCCGCATCGCCGCAAGCGTCTGCGGCGGCAGGTTCGCGATCACGACATCGGCGGTCTTCACCAGCTTGCTGACGATCTCCTGCCCTTCGGGCCGCATCGGGTCGAGCGTCATGCCGCGCTTGTTGCGGTTCATCTGCAGGAACAGGGCGCCCTCGCCGGTCGCGGCGACCGGCGCCTGGAAGCGATCCTCGCTGCCTTCGCGCTTCTCGATGCGGATCACTTCGGCGCCGTGCTCGGCCATCAGCGCCGCGCAATAGGGCCCGGCGATATAGCGGCCGAAGTCGAGCACCCGTATGCCCTCGAGCACACCAGCCATCCCGGTTCTCCTTCTTGTCCGCCCAAGCCAGCCAATAATAAGGCGGCTGCCGAGACCGGTCCAACACCACGACAGCTGGAGTTCGGCCGGCATGAAAATCAGAATAGGTAGTGTAGAATGCGCTTCGAATCGCCGCTCAATTCCACCAGGAGGCCGCCATGTCGCCGCGCACCGTCTTTCTCGCCCGGTTGATCGGGCTGTTCGCGATTCTGCTTTCCTTGGCGGAGCTCCTGCACAAGCAGGCGACGGTCGAGACCGCGGCGGCGCTGGTCCGCGACCGGCCGCTGCTGTTCATCCTCGCCATGCTCGGCTTGCTCGCCGGTCTTGCGATCGTGCTCGCCCATAACGTCTGGTCGGGCGGCGCGCTGCCGGTCGTGGTGACGCTGTTCGGATGGATCCTGCTGATCCGCGGCGCGCTGCTGCTGTTCCTGTCCCCGGAGGCGGTCGCCGGCTGGATCGATTTCTTGCATTTCGAGCAGCTGTTCTACCTTTATGCCGGGATCACCCTCGTCCTCGGCCTTTATCTGACCTACGCCGGGTTCAAGGCATCGCCGCCATCGCGGTGACCCGCTCGCGGCATTTGCTTGCGCGCCGATCAGGTATGGCGTTCGGCACCTTGACGTCGGCATCCTGGATTCTGGTCGTCAACAGCTGGATGCAAACGCCGGCAGGTTGGACGATGAACGAGGTGGGCCAATTCCTCCCGGAAGGCTCGTGGCTGCCGATCATCTTCAGCCCGAGCTTACGCCGTCGAGCAGTGACTCGTAGGACAATAGTACTATAGTGCAGTGCGCGACGGTGCGCCGCAAGCTCGCACCCTACATCATCCGGGAGCACCCAAGATGCCTGTCGTCCTGCCGCCCAGGGGCCGAGATCTCAGGCTTGATTTCTTCCGCGGCATCGCCAACTGGTGGATTTTCCTCGATCACATCCCCAACAACATTGTTAACTGGATCACGCCGCGCAACTACGGTTTCAGCGATGCGGCCGACTTGTTCGTTTTCATTTCCGGCTACACCGCCTCGTTCGTTTTCGCGCGTATGATGCTCGAACGCGGCTTCATCATCGGAGCTTCGCGGCTAGGCCGGCGCGTGTGGCAGCTCTACGTCGCGCATGTTCTATTGTTCGTGATCTATGTCGCGGAGATCGGGTGGCTCGCCACCCGGTACGATAATCCCATACTTGCCCAGGAGTTCAACGTTTTCGGATTCATACGGGACCCATTCACCACGCTTTATGAGGGGCTGATCCTGAAATTCAAGCCGGTCAATCTGGACGTGCTTCCGCTCTACATCGTGCTAATGGGATGCTTCCCGCCAGTATTGTGGATGATGCTGCGCCGGCTCAACTGGGTGCTTGCGATGTCGGTGCTGCTGTACTTTGCTGCGCGCCATTTCGACTGGAACCTACCATCGTACCCGGACGGAGCATGGTATTTCAATCCATTTTGCTGGCAACTGCTGTTCGTATTCGGTGCATGGTTCGCACTGGGCGGGGTTGGGGAATTGATGCCGCTAATCCGCTCGAGGTGGCTGACCGTGTTGGGCGGTGGCTATCTACTGTTCGCCCTCGTGATAACGATGGCCAGTCGCTTCCCGGAGCTTAGAGAGCTGCTGCCAGTGTGGCTCTACGACGCGTTCAATCCCAACGACAAGACCAATCTCGCCCCCTATCGCTTCCTGCATTTTGTTGTGATTGCATTCCTCGTGGTCCGGTTCGTGCCCCGCAACTGGCTCGTGCTCGAACGCCCGGTATTCTGGCCGGTGATCGTGTCCGGCCAGCAGTCGCTCGAAGTATTCTGTGTCGGAATTTTTCTATCGTCCCTGGCACATTTCATACT
>VAZU01000135.1 GCA_005884745.1 Alphaproteobacteria bacterium | reverse complement strand
CAGCCGGGCGAGATTGGCCGCCTTGGGCCCGACCAGCTCGGGATCGGTTGCCTGCTCGGACATGAGAGGGATGAGCAACTGCTGTGCTGTTTTCATTGCGAGATCGCCGATTGCTCGTTCGCCCGTCGTCCCGGCCAAGGCCGCATAGCGGCCGCGAGCCGGGATCCATGACCACTAGCGTGTCGATTTCGCATGACCTGTGGCCATGGGTCCCCGCTTTCGCGGGGACGACGGAGATTGTGCATCACTCGTCATCGCACGTGATCACCGTAACCGGGGATCGGATCGACCACCGTGATCTGCTTGACCGGGAAATTGGAGATGATCTCGACCTGGTCCGGATGCACGATCAGCATCTCCTCGATCCGCACGCCCCAGCGGAAGCGATGGCCATGCTGAGTCTCGAGCGCGAACACCATGCCGGCTTTGATCTCGACCGGATGGTCGAGCGACCAGATGCGGGAGATCACCGGCTGATCGTATTGCGCAAGCCCCAGGCCATGACCCCACAGATTGGCGGCGGCCTGGTCCTCTTCCGCATAACCCCATGCTTCCTGGGCCGAGGGCCATTTCGACGCGATCTCGCGCGTGGTGGTGCCGGCTCGCACCGCATCGATGGAATCGTAGAGCCATTCGAGCGCGGTCGCGTAAACGTCCTTCTGCTCCTGGGTCGGCTCCTTGCCGACACAATAAGTCCGGTAATAGCACGACTTGTAGCCGTTCCAGGTCAGCGCCGCGAGATCCATGAACACGATGTCGCCGGGCTTGATGATGCGATCGGAGAAATTGCGCCAGTTCGGCCAGGTGTTCGGGCCGGAAGAGACGATCACGTCCTCGACATCCTCCATCCCGGGGATCCGATACAGAAACTCCATGATGTGGGCCGTCACCTGGTTCTCGGTCAGGCCCGGCCGCAGGAATTTCATGGTCTCCCAGTGCGCGGCATCGCCGATGGCGCCGACGACGCGCATCGCCTCCTGCTCGTCCTCGTTCTTCACCGCGCGCGCTTCCATCATCGGCGTCATGCCGTCGGTCCAATGGATGTTGGCGTCCTGGAAAATCTGCAGCATGTTGATGTCGATGAAATCGACGCCGAGCTTCTGGCCGGCGACGCCGTAGCGACGCATTTCCTCCTGGATGGCATTGGTGAATTTCCGCACCTGCTGGGTCGAGGCCGGGCCCGCGGCGCCTTTGATCCAGGCATAGGACCAGCGCACGTTCTCGGGCGGGATCCACGGCGAATGCCGCTGGATCTGAAAACCGATGTCGCCCTGCTCGAACAGCACCGGCGCGCCGTCGCCGCACAGCAGCGCGTAGCGCAGCCCGGGCTTCAACCGGTTCCAGCCCGGGGTGAGCGTGCCGGTCACGTAACGGACGTTCTCGTCGTACATGAGCAGCAGCGCGCCGAGTCCGTTCGCCTTCATGCGTTCCCGCGCCCGCTCGAGGCGATATTTGCGCAACCGGTCCCAATTGATGCGCTGCTGCCAGTCCAATCCTACGATCCCGGCATTTGCCATGATGTTCTCCGGAATATGTCAGTGCTCGAACAGGGTGATGCGGCGAGCGAGAAATCGTTTTTCTCCGCGGGACGAAGCCCCACGGGATCGAGCCGCCGCGGAAAGTGAGCCGCGCGTGGCGGGTTCCGCGCGAGAGCCGAGACCACCCTCCCGAATGGCGGGGCCCGCGCAGTCCGCCAAGCGTACACGGGGAATGTACGCATCGCCAAGAAGGCTACCTGGCGGCCTTCTCCGTCCAGTAGACCGGCATGCTCGCCGCATCGCGGCCGCCCCAGCGGTCGCGGCTAGCCTGCTCGAAGCAGGCAAGCGTCCGCTCGACCAGCGGCAGCTCGAGGCCGCGCGCCTTGCCCTCTGCACGCATCGTGCGCAGGTCCTTGAGCCCGCCGTCGATCGGGAACCCGACCGGTCCCGGATCGCCGCCCTCGAGCATGGTCGCGACCGCCGGCCCGCGCATCTTGATGACGTTGGTGCCGCCCGATGTGTCCGCGAACAGGTCCATCAGCCGGCTCGGATCGAGGCCTACGCTGCGGGAGAGTGCCAGAGCCTCCCCGAGCGCCTGCCAATAGACCAGCAGCGGCAGGTTGATGGCGAGCTTCATCAGGGCGCCGTTGCCGACCGGTCCGACGTGCTCGAGCCGGCGGCACAGCTGCGCGAGGATCGGCCTGGCGCGTGCGGCATCGTCCTCCTCGGCTCCCATGAGCCCGATGAGCTTGCCCTGGCGAGCGGGCCCGACCGTGCCGCCGACCGGGCATTCCACGAAGCCGGCGCCCTTGGCACGGACCCTGCCGGCGAGGTCGATCTCGGTCTGAGGCCGGACGGTGCTCATCTCGATGAAGAGCTTGCCGGCCACCTTGCCGGAGAGGAGACCCGAAGGGCCGTCGTACACCGTCTCGATCGCCGCGGCGTCGGTCAGGATGGTGATGACGGTCCCGACCTTTGCCGCAAGCTCCCCGGGCGAGCGGGCGAGCGCGGCACCGGCTGCCTCGAGCGGCCCGGCCTTTTCCGGCGATCGGTTCCAGACGCTGAGCGTATGGCCGGCCTCGATGAGCCGCCCCGCGATTGCCGCGCCCATGCGGCCGAGCCCTGCGATCCCGATCTGCATCAAGAATCCTCCATTGTCCTGACCGGCTGCGGTTCATAGCATAGCGCGCGCTTGGTCAGCGCAAGCAGCACCGCATGTCGGAGACGGGACAGTCAACGATGGACGCAGCACCCGGCCGCACCGCTTCACCGGAAGGTCGCGGCGAAATCCGCGATGGCATGCGGATCGACTGGGATGTACCGGTCGAGATGGACGACGGCCTCGTGCTGCGCGCCGACGTGTTCCTGCCCCTCCCCGAAGGACGTTATCCGGTAATCCTGAGCTATGGCCCGTATGCCAAGGGACTGGCGTTCCAGGACGGTTACGCCGGTGCCTGGGAGCGCATGGCGCAGAACCATCCGGACGTCACCGCCGGATCCAGCAATCTTTATCAGAACTGGGAGGTGGTCGATCCGGAGAAATGGGTGCCGCACGGCTATGCCGTCGTGCGGGTCGATTCGCGGGGCTGCGGCTGCTCGCCCGGCGATATCGACCATTTCTCGCCGCGCGAGACCGCGGATTTTTACGGCTGTATCGAATGGGCCGGCGTGCAGCCGTGGTCGAACGGAAAAATCGGGCTCAACGGCATCTCCTATTACGCCATCAACCAGTGGCACGTCGCCTCGCTGCAGCCGCCGCATCTCGCCGCGATGTGCGTGTGGGAAGGCGCCGCGGATTGGTACCGCGACATGACCCACCACGGCGGCATCCTCTGCGTGTTCTGGGCGAACTGGTACGACATGCAGGTCAAGACCGTGCAGTATGGCCTCGGCGAGCGCGGCGCCCGCTCGCGCGTGCACGGCCGGCCGGTGTGCGGACCGGAAGCGCTGTCGGACGGCGAGCTTGCAAAAAACCGCTGCGATTTCGGCGACGAGATCCGCGCGCATCCACTCGATGACGAATACCACAAGGCGCGCTCGCCGGTGTGGGAGAACATCAACGTCCCGCTGTTCTCGGCCGCCAACTGGGGCGGCCAAGGCCTGCACCCGCGCGGCAATTTCGAGGGCTTCGTGCGCGCCGCCTCCAAGGACAAATGGCTCGAGGCGCACGGCATCGAGCATTGGACGCATTTCTATACCGATTACGGCCGCGAGCTGCAGCGCAAGTTCTTCGACCATTTCCTCAAGGGCATCGACAGCGGTTGGAGCCGGCAGCCGCGCGTGCTGCTGCAAGTGCGCCGGCTCGACCGATTCGTCGCGCGCGAGGAGAACGAATGGCCGCCCGCGCGCACGCAATGGACGAAGTTCTATCTCGATCCCGTCGAGCATTCGCTCCAGCAGACGCCGGTCGCACGACGGGCCGGCGTGAGCTTCGATGCGCTGGGCGACGGCCTCACGTTTTTGACCCCGCCGCTGGCGCAAGAGACCGAGATCACCGGGCCGTCCACCGCGAAGCTGTCGGTGTCGTCCTCGACCCGCGATGCCGATCTCTTTCTCGTGCTGCGGGTGTTCTCGGCCGATCTGAACGAGGTGGTGTTCCAGGGCGCGCTCGATCCGCATACGCCCATCGGGCAGGGCTGGCTGCGCGCCTCGCATCGCAAGCTCGACCCGAAGCGTTCCACGCCGTATCGGCCCTACCACACGCATGACGAACTGCAGCCGCTGCAGCCCGGGGAGATCGTCGAGCTCGATGTGGAAATCTGGCCGACTTCCATCGTCGTTCCCGCCGGCTACCGCATCGGGCTGAGCATCCGCGGCAGGGATTACGAGCATCCCGGGCCGCCCACTCGTCTCTCCAACATGAAGCACCCGATGACCGGCTGCGGCCCGTTCATGCATGACGACCCGATCGACCGTCCGCCGGATGTGTTCGGCGGCCGGACCATTCTGCATTTCGGCGGCGGCCGCGAGCCCTATCTGCTGCTGCCGATCATCCCGCCGAAGGCGGCGCCGGATCGGTAGCCCGCGCGCGCAATGCATGACAAGATGGCTCTTGGCATAAGGAAAATAGCGCGGATGAAATCCCTGTCGCATCCGATCCGAAGCGAGCGCCCGATCGACACGGGCGACGCCAACCGAAGGGAGTGAAACACCCATGAAGCTTCGACGCAGAACCGTGCTGAAGGGAATTCTCGGGGGCGTCAGCGCTTTGACGTTGAAGGCGCCGGCGATCGCGCAATCCGCACCGTTCAAGATCGGCCTGCTCACGGTGAAGACCGGTCCGCTCGCACAGGGCGGCATCCAGATGGAGCAGGGCATCGCCACACTGCTGAAGGAGAAGAGCAACACGTTGGCCGGCCGCAAGATCGAATTCATCTCCGCCGATACCGGCGGCAATCCGGCCGGCGCCAAGACCAAGGCCCAGGAGCTGATCGAGCGCGACAAGGTCAACGTCATTCTCGGCCCGCTTGCCGCATTCGAGTTGCTCGCCATCACCGATTACGTCCGCGACAACCAGACGCCGCTCATCAGTCTCGCTGCCGCGGAAGACGTGACGCAGCGCAAAGCCAACCCGTTCGTGATCCGGCCATCGGCTACATCGGCGCAATGCTGTCACGCGATGGGCGACTACGCTGCCAAGGATCTCAAATACAAGCGCGCCGCGACGATCTCCGAGGATTTTGCCTTCGGCTACGAGCAGATGGCCGGGTTCCAGCGCGTGTTCGAAGACGACGGCGGCAAGGTGGTGAAGAAGCTGTGGCCGCCGTTGGTGACGCCGGATTACACCCCTTACATCGCCCAGATCGGCAACGTCGACTGCGTGTTCAACGGGTTTGCCGGATCCAATCCGGTGAAGTTCACGCGCGCCTATGCGGATCTCGGCTTGAAGGACAAAATCCCGCTGCTTGCCGGCTGGACCGCGATGGACGATGCCCTGCTGCGAAGCCTGGGCGATGAAGCCGTGGGCGTCGTGTCCGCGGCCTGGTATTCGTCCGAACGCGACACGCCGAGCAACAAGCGCTTCGTCGCGGCCATGCAGAAGGACTACGGGGTGCTTCCCGGCGGCTATTCGGCGGGAATGTACGTCGCCGGCGAGTGTGTCGAGGCCGCAATCGAAAAGCTCGGCGGCCAGGCGGATGACCGCAAGGCCTTCGCGGAGGCTCTGCACGCGGTGTGGTTGACCGACACCCCGCGCGGACCGGTCAAGTTCGACCACCTCGGCAACGTGGTCGGAGACGTCTTCATCCGGAAATGCGAGCGCAAGGGCGGCCAGCTCGTCAACACGATCGTCAAGACATATGCGAACGTCAGCCAGTTCTGGACCTACGACGAGAAGGCGTTCCTGGCCAATCCGGTCTATTCCCGTGACTATCCGCCCGCCAAGAACCTGGAATAGCCAAAGCAACCCCTCCGTCGTCCCCGCGAAAGCGGGGACCCATGACCTCTGGTCGTGCGGAATCGACACGCCGGTGGGCATGGATCCCGGCTCACGGCCGCTACGCGGCCTCGGCCGGGACGACAAACTGCGACGGGATCCGCGGTACCCGACATGTCGCTCTGGCTGACCCTGGCGGTGAACAGCATCGCGTACGGCGGGCTGCTGTTTCTCTTGTCCGCGGGATTCTCGCTGATCTTCGGCCTGATGCGGATCCCCAATCTGATGCATGGCTCGTTTTTCATGCTCGGAGCCTATTTCGGCGTGACGCTGCTCGACAAAACCGGGATGAATTTCTGGCTCGCGGCACTCCTCAGCGGCGCGGCCATGGCCGTTATCGGCGGCCTGATCGAACGCCTGCTGTTGCGGCGGCTGGCCGGTCAGGAACTCGCGCAGGTCCTGCTCACGCTGGGCCTGTCTTTCATCGTCGCCGACGTCTGCCTGATGGCGTGGACCGGCGATCCGTGGCAGCCGGCGACGCCGGCGCATCTGCGCGGCGCAGTGCGGGTAGCGGGCCTGTTCTTTCCGCTCTATCGCCTGTGATGATCGATTGGACGCGGGTCGGAGCAATGATCCGCGCCGGCGTCGATGATGCCCCCATCGCCCGGGTGGTCGGCATCAAGGTTTCGCAGCTGTTCACCTTGGTGTTCGCGCTTGGCGCGGCACTCGCGGCGTTCGGCGGCGTCGTCGGCGCGCCGTACCTGTCGGTCTATCCGGGCCTCGATATGGAGATGCTGCCGCTCGCGCTGATCGTGGTCATCCTCGGCGGAACCGGCAGCCTGCTCGGGGCCCTGGTCGGAAGTTTCTTGATCGGAATCCTGTACAATTTCGGCCAGGCGATGTTGCCCGACCTCGCCTACGTGATTTTGTTCCTGCCGATGCTGCTGGTGCTGGTGCTGCGGCCCCAGGGCCTGTTCGGCAGAATCGTGTCATGAGCTCCATCACGCCGCGGCGGGCGGCCATCGGCATCGCACTGATCTTGCTGATCACGCTGCCGGCCTGGGTCGGCAATCCCTATTACATCAACATCTCCAGCCAAATCCTGCTGTTCGCGGTATTCGCGCTCGCCCTCAACGTCCTGGTCGGATACGCCGGTCTGGTCTCGCTCGGGCACGCCGGCCTGTTCGCCACCGCGGGTTATGCGGGCGCGCTGATGCTGCAGGCCGGCTACGGCCATTTCGCCGCCGACGGCGTCGCGATCCTCGTCGCGCTCCTGGCCGCGGCCGTGTTCGGCGTGCTCGCGCTGCGCTCGACCGGCATCGGCTTTCTGATGATCACGCTTGCGCTCGGTCAGATTGTCTGGGGCGTCGCCTACCGCTGGGCGAGCCTGACCAACGGCGATAACGGCGTGAACGTGACGACCCGGCCGCGCCCGTTCGGTCTCAGTCTCGCCAATGCGGATTCCTTCTATTATGCGACGCTGTTGATTTTTCTCGCGGCGGTGGCGAGCATGGCGGTGTTCATCCGCTCGCCGTTCGGCGCGAGCCTGTGCGGCACGCGCGATCAGGCCCGGCGCATGAACGCGCTGGGATATAACGTCTGGCTGACCCGCTTTCTCGCCTTCCTGTTCTCCGGTTTCTGGTCGGGGATCGCCGGACTGCTGTTCATCTATTACACGAATTTCATCAGCCCGCAGGTCGCCTCGCTGCAGACCTCGGCCGAAGTGCTGCTGATGGTGATCTCCGGCGGAACGGCGACCCTGCTCGGCCCGATCGCCGGCGCGGCCATCGTCGTGATCATGAAGAACGTGGTGAGCGCCTACGTCGAGCGCTGGAACCTCGTGCTCGGCGTGATCTTCGTCGCCATCATCACCTTCATGCCCGAGGGCCTGGTGCCCGGCTCGGTGCGTCTGTGGCGCATGGGGTGGCGGGCGTTCCGCGACCGCGGCAGGGCCAATGTGCTGCGCAACGTGTCGGAGCCGCCGTCATGAGTGCGCTCAAGGTCGACGCCTTGAGCAAGTCGTTCGGGGGCTTGCGCGTCACCGCCGATGTCAGCCTGACGGTCGAGCCCGGCGAACGGCGGCTGATCATCGGCCCCAACGGCGCGGGCAAGACCACCTTGTTCAACCTGATCACCGGCGAGCTTGCGCCCGACAGCGGCTCGATCCTGCTGTTCGACCGGGACATCACCCAGCTACCGAGCCGGCGTCGCGCTCACTTCGGCATGGCGCGCACCTACCAGATCATCACCCTGTTCCCCCGCGATACCATCGTGCGCAACGTCTGCCTGGCGCTGCTCGGGCTCTCGCCCTTGCGCTGGAACCCGGTGGCGGCCTTCGACCGGCAGCACCGGCTGTTCGAGCGCGCCCGCGCGGCGCTGGCGCGGGTCGGTCTGAGCCACATTGCCGATCGGCCGCTGTCGCAGACCTCCTATGGCGAGCAGCGCCGCGTCGAGATCGCCATGGCGCTGGCGCAGAATCCGAAGGTGCTGCTGCTCGACGAGCCGTTCGCCGGGCTCTCGATCGACGAACGCCGCGAGGTCAATCAGCTGTTGTTCGCCATCCCGCGCGACGTGACGGTGGTGATGATCGAGCACAACATGGACGTGGCGCTGGAGTTCGCGGACCGCATCACGCTGCTGGGCACGCGCGCCGAGGTCGTCGCCGACCCCCGCACCAGGGAGGTCTACCTCGGTGCGTAGCGCGCTCAGCCTCCAGGACATCGACGCCTATTACGGCGACAGTCACGTGCTGCAGAAACTGTCGTTCGAGCTCGGCGAAGGGCGGCTGCTCGGGCTGCTCGGCCGCAACGGCGCCGGCAAGTCCACTTGCATGAGCGTAACCGTGGGACTGTTGCCGCCGCGCGCGGGCACAGTCGAGCTGTTCGGCACGCCGGTCACGCGGCTTGCGCCCGAAGCCATCGCCGCGCGCGGGGTGGCGCTG
>VAZU01000144.1 GCA_005884745.1 Alphaproteobacteria bacterium | reverse complement strand
CGCTCCGGCTGCGCTTCATCCGCGACCACGCCTGCCGGCAGTTTGGCCGCGACTCCGGCCGGCTCGACTGCCTCGACGGCCTGCGCATCCTCGATATCGGCTGCGGCGGCGGCCTGTTGTCGGAGCCGCTGGCGCGTCTGGGTGCCTGCGTGGTCGGCGCGGATCCGTCGGAGAGCAACATCGAAGTGGCCAAGCGCCACGCGGCGCAAGCCGGGCTCACGCTCGATTACCGCGCCTCGACCGCCGAGGCGCTCGCCGGTGCGGGCGAAACCTTCGATCTCGTGCTGGCCATGGAAGTGGTGGAGCACGTCGCGGACGTGCGCGCCTTCATCGGCAGCTGCGCCGCCATGGTGGGGCCGAGCGGGCTGATGATCGCGGCGACCATCAACCGGACGCTCAAGAGCTTCGCACTCGCCATCGTGGGCGCCGAATACGTGCTGGGATGGCTGCCGCGCGGGACCCACCGGTGGGACAAGCTGGTCACGCCCAACGAGCTCGAAGCCGCGATGGAACGCGCCGGCCTGCGCTTTGTCGAGATCAAAGGGGTCGTCTACGATCTGCTCGCCGACGCCTGGAAGCTCTCGGACGATGTCGACGTGAACTACATGGTCGCCGCCGCGCGGCGGGATTGAGCCCTCGCCCCCAGGCACGCACCCACCAAGTGCCGAAGCCTGATCGCTTCATTGCGCGATGCCCCCCGCCTGAGAAGTAGCCTGGAGCTTAAGAAATGTCCGCCGAGCCTCCCCGACATGAAACGTACACGCATGGCCATGCCCCCGCGGTTGTCCGTCACCATGCTAAGCGGACCGCGGAGGAGGCGGCCGCGTTCCTGCTGCCCGAACTACGGCCTGGGATGCGGCTGCTCGACGTCGGCTGCGGCCCCGGAAGCATCACGCGGGGCCTCGCGGAAATTGTCGCGCCCGGGCAAGTGGTCGGCCTCGATATGTCATCAGAAACCCTCGACGCGGCCCGCCGTGATGCTGCCGCCCGCGGCCTCGAGAACCTGCGCTATGAGATCGGCAGCGTGTACGAGTTGGCGTTCCCCGATGCTTCGTTCGACGCGGCGTATGCCCATCAAGTGTTCCAGCACCTTCGCGAGCGAGAGGTCGCGTTGCGCGAGATGCTTCGCGTCCTACGGCCGGGCGGCCTGATCGCGGTGCGAGACGTGGACTGGGGCACGGTAGCGTATTGGCCTCGCGATCCCTGGATCGACCGGTTCATCGAAGTCCACGAACGAACCTGGTACCAAAACGGCGGGGAACCGCAGATGGGACGCCAACTTCGCGCGCTGTTCAACGGCGCCGGTATCGCCGACGTCCGCATCACAGCCAGCGTCTGGTGTTACGCCACGCGTGGCGAGACGACGGAATGGGGGCAGTCCTATGCGGACCGCCTCGTCTCGTCCCCCATGGGGGATCGTCCTGTCGAGTATGGCTACGCCTCACGCGAGGACATCCAAGCGATGGCCTCCGCGCTCCGGGCCTGGGGCTCTCACCCCGACGCCCTTTGGGCGTTCATACACATCGCGGCACTTGGCCGGAAAGCGGGTTGAGCACTTTCGGATCGGCGGGTCGTGCTGCTGATCTGGGCGCAATGATTTCTCAGCTGTCATCGCCCGGCCGGGGCACCCGGTAGCCTCAGCTAATTCGGGCCGCGGCGCATTGCAGAACGACCGGGGATACTGGGTGGCCCGCATGCGCGGGCCATGACAAGGCTTGGGATCAATTGCGCTCGTCGGGCAGGATCGGCAGCGGGTGGAGCTCGATGCCTTCCTCGATGAGCTCGGCGGCATCGGCGCTCGATGCCTCGCCGTAGATCGAGCGATGCTCGACCTCGCCGTAATGCATCTTTCGCGCTTCCTCGGGAAATTTCTGGCCGACGTAATCGGCGTTCTTGACGACGTGGTCGCGCAGCTCCTTGAGCTTGGCGCGCAGCTCGCGTTCCTTCGCCGACAGCATCGCGACGGGCACCCGTGGCTCCGGGGCCGAGGCGGGTGCCGGCGGTTGGGGTGCCACCACTTCGCGCGGCGCGCTCCTCGCCACGCCGGGCGCCATGATCGCCTTGCCGACCTTGGTCGAGCCGCAGACCGGGCAGCCGATCAGGCCGCGCGCCGCCTGCTTGTCGTAGGCGCTCGCGCTTTTGAACCAGCTCTCGAAGCCGTGGCCGCGGTCGCAGCTGAGCGCGTAGCGGATCACGTCGGCCCTCCCACGACATGGAGGTGCGAAGGCTCCGCCATCGGCTCCAAGATCTCGAAACGGCGGCCGTGCTGCAGCGAGGGAATGCGGGCGCGCGCCCCGGCGATTGCCGCGAGATCGACGTCGGCCAGCACCACCGCCGGCTCGACGCCGCCCTCCGCGAGCACCCGGCCCCACGGATCGATCGCCAGCGAGTGGCCGAACGTCTCCCGGCCGTTCTCGTGGGTGCCGCCCTGGGCGGCGGCGAACACGAAGCAGCCGTTTTCGATGGCGCGGGCGCGCAGCAGCACGTGCCAATGCGCTTCCCCGGTCTGCTTGGTGAACGCCGAAGGGATGCTCAGGAACGAGGCGCCGGCTTCCGCGAGCGCACGGTAGAGCGCCGGAAAGCGCAGGTCATAACAGATCGTCAGCCCGAGCCGGCCCCACGGCAGGTCGGCGAGCACCGCGAGCTCGCCGGCGCGATAGTTGCGGGATTCCCGGTAGCTCTCGCCGCTGGCGAGATCGACATCGAACATGTGGATCTTGTCGTAGCGGGCGACCACCTCGCCGTGGCGATCGATCAGGAACGAGCGGTTCGCCGCCTTGTCGGCCGACACTTTGATCGCGAGCGAGCCGACGTGCACGAAGAACGATGCTGGCGAAGAACCGCTCGCGGCCGGTCTCCATGATGTTGGTCATTTCCGGCGTGAGCACGTATTCGGCGCCGCGGTCCTTGCCCTCGCCGATCAGCTTGGCGGCCGCGTCGGTGTTGGCCTGCGGACTGCGCCCCGAGCGCATCTGGATCAGGCCGACGCGAAAGCTCGAAGGCTTGCCGTTCGCCATATCGAGGGGCTCCCCTTCAGGCCGCCAGCAACGCGTCGAGCCGGCCGGCCCGCTCCAGCGCGTAAAGCTCGTCGCAACCGCCTACGTGGGTCGATCCGATGAAGATCTGCGGCGTCGTGATTTCGCCGTTGGCGCGGCGGATCATCTCGGCGCGCCGCTCCTGACGGCCGGTCACGTCGATCTCGTCGAACGTGACGCCCTTGCGGCGCAGCAACTCTTTCGCCCAGGTGCAATACGAGCAATACGCTCTGGTGTAGATCACGACCGGGACCATCAGATTCACTTGCAGCGCACTATATGGGGCTGCGGCCGGTGTCCACAACCCGCGCGAACACCAGCACGTCGACGGCCGCGGCGCCGGCCCGGTTGAGCGCGCGGGCGCAGGCGTCGATGGTCGCCCCGGACGTCAGCACGTCGTCGATCAGGATCAGCCGCCGGCCGGCGACGCGCGAACGGTCGGCGACCGCAAAGGCTCCCTGCACGTTGGGCGCGCGCTCGGAAGCGGTCAGCCCGACTTGCTGCAAGGTCGCCTTGACGCGCTTGAGCGCGTCCCCGACGACCGGAACGCCGCTCGCCTGCGATACGATCTTCGCCAGCGCCGCGGATTGGTTGAAGCGGCGGGCCCACAGCCGCCGCCAGTGCAGCGGCACCGGCACCAGCGCATCGGCGTCCTCGAGCAATGCGTGCCCGGCCCGCGCCATCCAGCGGCCGAGCATCGGCGCAAGGTCGAGCCGGTCGGAATATTTCAGGCCGTGGATCAGGATCCGCGAGACGTCGTCGTACCGCACGGCCGCCCGTGCGCGCCGGTAGGCGGGCGGATCGGCGATCGCCTGCATCGACAGCACGCCGGATCCGGGATCGTAGGCGAACGGCGTGCCGAGCCGCTCGCAATAGGGCGGCGCGATGAAGGAGAGCTTCGACCAGCACCCGGCACAGAGCGCGGCCTGCGCTCCGACCGGTTCCCGGCAGGCGGGGCACAGCGGCGGCAAGGCGAGGTCGAGCGAAATGCCGAAAAGCTTGCGCAACCACCGCCGCCGTCCGTCGCCGTTGGATTCCGCGAGCGCCCCGGTCCCCATTGCGACAGGATAGCGCCGAGCCCGCCGGCACTCAATGTCGGCGACGGCTTTGACGCTGCCGGGAAGTGCGATCATAAGCGTCGGCTCCGGAGTGGCCCATGGCTTCAGGCCCCATCGTGTTCGACCGCGCCGCGCTTCGCCGCAATTTGCGCCGCGCGGAAAAGCTCGGGCCGGCGACGTTTCTGATCGATCGCGCGGCCGAGGATTTGTGCGACCGGCTGTCCGCGGTGTTGCTCCGCTTCGAGCTGGCGGCCGATCTCGCCTCGCCCACCGATGCGGTGCGCCGTCGGCTGCGCGGTACCGACCTGGTTTCGAACATCATCGCGGTCACGGGTCCTGCGAACGCCGGCGTGGCCGCCCACGATGACGATCGGAAGATCATCGCCGACGCGGAAGCGCTGCCGCTGCGGGAGGATTCGCTCGACCTCGTGGTCTCGGCGCTGGCGCTGCAGTTCGTCAACGATCTGCCCGGCACGTTCGTGCAAGTGCGCCGCGCGCTCAAACCCGACGGGCTGTTTCTCGCGGCGCTCATCGGCGGCGACAGCTTGATCGAGCTGCGCCAGGCGTTCGCCGCGGCCGAGGCCGAGCTCGAGCACGGCGCCTCGCCCCACGTCGCGCCGTTCGCCGATATTCGCGCGATCGGCGCGCTGCTGCAGCGCGCCGGCTTCGCGCTGCCGGTCACCGACGTGGACAGACTCAGCGTCCGCTACCAATCGCCGTTCGCGCTGATGCAGGACCTGCGGCGGATGGGCGCGACCAACGCGCTCGCCGAGCGCCGGCGCATTCCGCTTCGGCGCGGCACCTTGATGCGGATGGCGGAGATCTACGCGGAACGTTTCGGCGATCCCGACGGCCGGGTGCGGGCGACCTTCGACATCGTCTGGCTTTCCGGCTGGAAGCCGCATGCCAGCCAGCCGCAGCCGCTCGCTCCCGGCTCGGCCAGGACGCGACTCGCCGACGCGCTGGGCACGCAAGAGATCCCGGCGGGCGACAAGGCCGGGCGTTAGCCGAACAAGCTGCCCAGCTGGGAGAAGAGGTCGGTAAGCACGTTGGCACCGAGAACGCGAATGGCGCCGACCACCGCCATGGCGATACCGGCCGCTACGATGCTGTATTCGATCGCGGTTGTGCCGCGCTCCCCGCGCAGGAATCGTCGCGGAAGAGAGATGCGATCGGTCCCATCGATCATGCGTTTCATGAATGCGCCTCGTCGGTCCTGTCAGAGCAGATTCATCAGATGCGAGATCAGCGGCTGGTCGGCCGGCGGCATCGGGTAGTTGCGCAGCTCTCTCGGCCTGACCCAGACGAGCCGCTGGCCTTCGCGCGGCGCGACCGTTCCGTTCCAGCGGCGGCAGACGTAGAGCGGCATCAGCACGTGAAACTCCGGATAGGAATGGCTGGCGAACGTCAGCGGCGCCAGGCATTGCTCGTCGACCACGATGCCCAGTTCCTCCTCGAGCTCGCGGATGAGCGTGTCTTCCGGCCGCTCGCCCGCCTCGACCTTGCCGCCGGGAAACTCCCACAGCCCGGCCATCGTCTTTCCCGCCGGACGTTGCGCGATCAGCACGCGCCCGTCGGGGTCGAGGAGGGCGCAGGCCGCAACGAGGAGAATTTCGCGCAACGGCCGGCTCCCAAGCTAAGCGGCCCGGTTTTAACCGGGTGTGAACGAAGGTGGTTAACTCGGGCTTACGAGCGGTAATCGCCGTTGATGGCTACGTATTCCTTGGTGAGATCGCAGGTGAGCACGCGGTCGCGGCCGGTCCCGAGACCCAGTCCGACGCGGATCTTGATTTCGCGGCGTTGCATATAGGTCGAGACTTCGCGTTCGGCGTAGCCGGGATCGCGGGCTCCCTTGTGGGCGACGCGAATGTCGCCGAACCAGATCGACAAGCGGTCGCGGTCGGCCGGCTCTCCGGCCTTGCCCACCGCCATGACGACGCGCCCCCAGTTGGCGTCGCCGCCGCCGACCGCGGTCTTCACCAGCGGCGAATTGGCGATCGCGAGCGCGATGCGCCGCGCCGAGCGCTTCGACACCGCGCCCTCCACCACGATCTCGATGAGCTTGCTCGCGCCCTCGCCGTCGCGGGCGACCTGCTCGGCCAGCGAGCCGAGCACTTGATCGAGCGCCAGGCGAAACGGCCGCAGCCTGCGGTCGTTGGCCCGCACGATCGCCGCAGCGCCGGCAGCGGCGGCGGCGCCGGTCGCGAACGCCAGCAGCGTGTCGGACGTCGACGTATCGCTGTCGATGGTGATGGCGTTGAAGCTGTCGACGACCGAGCGCGCGATCAGCGCCTGCAGCGCGTCGGCCGCAATCGGCGCGTCGGTGAAGACGAATGCCAAGAG
The DNA here is from genome assembly GCA_005884745.1 of Alphaproteobacteria bacterium. Taxonomy (GTDB): domain Bacteria; phylum Pseudomonadota; class Alphaproteobacteria; order Rhizobiales; family Xanthobacteraceae; genus AP-16. Next base: position 4,959 of record VAZU01000144.1, on the reverse strand, counting down.
CGTCGCCATGTCGGGCGCGATCATGCCGGCGCCTTTGGCGATGCCGTTGATCTTCACCTGCGCGCCGCCGAGCCGCGCGGTCGCGGTGGCGAGCTTGGGAAACGTATCGGTCGTGCCGATCGCCTCGGCTGCTTCGATCCAGCGGTCCGGCGCCGCGCCGGCGGCGAGATCGTGCATCACGCCGGCGAACTTGCCGGCATCGATCGGCTCGCCGATGACGCCGGTCGAGGCCAGGAACACTTCGGCCGGCCGGCAGCCGACCGCCTCGGCGGCGAGATCGGCGGTGATCCGCGTCGCCGCTCTTCCGGTTTTTCCGGTGAAAGCGTTGGCATTGCCGGAATTGACCACCAGCGCCCGCGCGCGACCGCCGCCGATGCGGGCGCGGCACCATTCGACCGGCGCCGAGGGGCATTTGGAACGCGTGAATACCCCGGCGACGCTGGTCGGCTTGTCCAAGGCGACGAGCAGCACGTCGGTGCGGCCGGCATAGCGGATGCCGGCCGCGGCCGTCGCCAGCCGCACGCCGGCGATTTCCGGCATTTGCGGCAGATGCGCCGGCTTGAGCGGCGAGACCGCCTTCCCCATGCTCGCGGTCCTCGCGATCGCTATTTCTGCTTCGGCGTCCCGGGGCTCGGAACGGGCGCGGGCGCGAGCTCGGGCGCGGCCTCGACCTTTTCGATGTTCGCCTGCGCGCGCAATTTGTTGATCAGATCCGCCTGCGTTCGGCGGGCGAGGAAAGACTCCAGTTGGTCGCGCACCTTGTCGAATTCCGGAATCGGCCGGTCGCGCTTCTCCTCGACCTTGATGACGTGCCAGCCGAACTGGGTCTTCACCGGATCGGAGAGCTGGCCGGGTTCGAGCTTGAACGCCGCCTGGGCGAATTCCGGCACCATCTGATCCTGGGTGAAATAGCCGAGATCGCCGCCGTTGGCGGCACCCGGGTCCTTCGACTTCTGCTTGGCGATCGCGGCGAAGTCGCCGCCCTTCTTGAGCTCGGCGAGGATCGCCTTCGCCTCGTCCTCGGTATCGACCAGAATGTGGCTGGCGTGGAGCTCCTTCTCGCCCGCCATCTGCTTAGTGGCCTCATCGTAGAGCTGATGCAGCGCGCCCTCCGAGATCGATGCCTTGCCTTCCTGCTGCAGCATCGTTTCCATCAGCAGCTTGCCGCGCGAATAGGCGAGCCGGCGCTTGAAATCCTCGCGGTCCTGCACTTTCTTGGCTTCGGCCGCCTGCGCCACCAGGATCATGTCGGACAGATATTTGGTGAGATACTCGTGCCTGGCCTCCCCGGTCATCGGCAGGTTGGATCCGACGTCCTCTTCGGCGATGGCGAGGTCGCTCGCCCGGATTTCCGTACCGTTGACGCGCGCGATCACCGGATCGCCGTCGGCCGCGCGAACCGGAGCCGCCAACGCGAGTTGCACCAGCAAAGCGGCCGCCAAGCCGCAGAGCCGGCCGCGCCGATTGCGCCGATCCGGCGTCGGCGGATGCGCCAAGCGGCGGGCAACCAGCGAAAACGAGGTCATGGCGTGTTCCTTTTCCAGCAAAGGCCTCCGGTCCGGCGCAGGAATCGCGGCGGACACTCGCGCAAACGCTTCGCCTTGGCAATGGCCGCGGGCGCGGCGAAAAGCCGGTTTTCATTCACCTTTCCGCGCGGCGGCGCCGATTGACAAGGGTGGAGCCCGCTCCTATGTCTCGACCGCCTCGCCGGCGGTTGCGCGGGGCGCATGCGGTTGTCAACAGACCCGAAAACGCCGTTTTTCCGTGCATTTGGATCGTCAACTCGGCCATCGGCGCCTCGGCCCGCGTTGCGAGGGCGTTCCCGGCGGCCGGCGCCGCCGGCCCGATCGCGAGCCGGCTTGCGATCGGTTGCGAGTTTTCCCGCGGGACGGTGCCGGCGATGGTTGCAGCGAAGTGAAGGGATCTCCCGCATGATCAGCGTACTCGCGCGCAAGCTCTTCGGCTCCGCCAACGACCGGCGGATCCGCAGCTATCGGCCGCGCGTCGAGGCGATCAATGCGCTCGAGCCGGAGCTCGAGGCGCTTTCCGACGAGGCGCTGCGCGCGCGCACCGAGGCGTTCAGGGAGCAGCTCGCGAACGGCGCTAGCCTCGACGACATCCTGGTTCCCGCCTTCGCCACCGTGCGCGAGGGCTCCAAGCGCACGCTCGGCCAGCGTCATTTCGACGTCCAGCTGATCGGGGGCATGGTTCTGCACGAAGGCCGCATCGCCGAGATGAAGACCGGCGAAGGCAAGACCCTGGTCGCGACGCTTCCGGTCTACCTCAATGCGCTCGCCGGCAAGGGCGTCCACGTGGTCACCGTCAACGATTATCTCGCCCGCCGCGACGCCGAGTGGATGGGCCAGATCTATTCCTTCCTCGGGCTTTCGGTCGGCGTCATCGTGCACGGGCTCTCCGACGACGAGCGGCGCCAGCAGTACGCCTGCGACGTCACCTACGGCACCAACAACGAGCTGGGCTTCGACTATCTGCGCGACAACATGAAATACCGGCTCGAGGACATGGTGCAGCGCGGCCACGTCTATGCCATCGTCGACGAGGTGGATTCGATCCTGGTCGACGAGGCGCGCACCCCCCTGATCATTTCCGGGCCGCTCGACGACCGCTCGGATTTCTACAACACCATCGATACCTTCATCCCCAAGCTCGACAAGAGCGATTACGAAGTCGACGAAAAGCAGCGCACGGTCACGCTGACCGAGGTCGGCATGACCCGGCTCGAGGACATGCTGCGCGAGGGCGAGCTGCTCAAGTCGGAAGCGCTCTATGACGTCGAGAACGTCTCGGTGGTCCACCACGTCATCATCGACGAATTCACCGGCCGCATGATGCCGGGCCGGCGCTATTCGGAGGGGCTGCATCAGGCGCTCGAGGCCAAGGAGCACCAGCCGATCCAGCCGGAGAACCAGACGCTCGCCTCCATCACCTTCCAGAATTATTTCCGCATGTATAAAAAACTCGCCGGCATGACCGGCACGGCGCTGACCGAGGCCGACGAGTTCCTGGACATCTACGGGCTCGAGGTGCTCGACGTTCCGACCAACATGCCGATGATCCGCGTCGACGACGACGACGAGGTCTATCGCACCGCCAAGGAGAAATACCGGGCGATCCTCACGCTGATCGACGACTGCAAGACCCGCGGCCAGCCGGTGCTGGTCGGCACCACGTCGATCGAGAAATCGGAGCAATTGGCCGAGCAGCTGCGCCAGCAAGGCTGGGAGCAGCACGACTTCTCCGACCCGAACGCGTTTGCGGCGCTCTACAGCGGCGACGACGGCGCTTCCAAGGCGAAAGTGTTCGCTATCCTCAACGCGCGCTATCACGAGCAGGAGGCCTATATCATCTCTCAGGCCGGCGTGCCGGGCGCCATCACCATCGCCACCAACATGGCCGGCCGCGGCACCGACATCCAGCTCGGCGGCAATGCCGACATGCGCATCCGCCAGGAGCTCGCCGACGTCGAAGACCCGCGCGAACGCGAGCGCGATGCGCGCGCGGCCGAGATCCGCGGCCAGGTGGCCCGCCTCAAGGACAAGGCGCTGGCCGCCGGCGGGCTCTACGTGCTGGGCACCGAGCGCCACGAATCCCGGCGCATCGACAACCAGCTGCGCGGCCGCTCGGGCCGCCAGGGCGACCCCGGCCATTCCAAATTCTTCCTCTCGCTCGAGGACGACCTGATGCGCATCTTCGGGTCGGACAAGCTCGACGGCATGCTGCAGCGGCTCGGGCTCAAAGAGGACGAGGCGATCATCCATCCGTGGATCAACAAGGCGCTGGAGAAGGCGCAGAGCAAGGTCGAGGCGCGCAATTTCGACATCCGCAAGAACCTGCTGAAGTTCGACAACGTGATGAACGACCAGCGCAAGGTCGTGTTCGAGCAGCGCGTCGAGCTGATGCGCGACGAGGACGTCGCCGAGACGGTCGCCGACATGCGCCATGCCGTGATCGACGATCTGGTCGCCAGGCACGTTCCGGAGAACGCCTATCCCGAGCAGTGGGACACCCCGGGGCTGAAGGAGGAGCTCGGCCGCGTGCTCGGCCTCGATCTGCCGGTCGACGAATGGGCGAAGGAGGAGGGCATCGCCGACGAGGAATTGCTCCACCGCATCGAGCGCCGCGGCGACGAGCACATGGCCGCCAAGGTGGCGCAATGGGGGCCCGACGTCATCCGCTATGTCGAGAAATCGATTCTGCTGCAGACGCTGGACTCGCTATGGCGCGAGCATCTGTTGATGCTGGAGCATCTGCGCCAAGTGATCGGGCTGCGCGGCTACGGCCAGCGCGATCCGCTCAACGAGTACAAATCGGAATCCTTCCACCTGTTCGAAGCGATGATGGATCGCCTGCGCGAGGCGGTGACCGCGCAGCTGATGCGGGTCGAGATCGTCAGCCAGCCGCCGGCCGCGGATCAGGCTCCATCGGCCGATGACCGGCGCCCGCCGCCCGGCGGCCAGCCTTCGCCGGAGCGTCAGCCGTCCCCGCTGCCATTCGGTCCGAGCCCGACGCTGCCGTTCATGGAGGCGCACAAGGTCGATCCCACGACCGGCGAGGACGAGATGGCGCTCGCCGACGCGCCGGCGGGCGGGGCGGGCGGGGCGGCCGGGGGCTTTTCCGCCGCGCGCTCCGCGCAGCGCAACCCGGGCGATCCGAAATCCTGGGGCAAGGTCGGCCGCAACGAGCCCTGCCCGTGCGGCTCGGGCAAGAAATACAAGCACTGCCACGGCCGATTTGCGTGAGCCTCACCTGACGGCCTCGCGCAATCGCAGGGGACAGAGCGGGGTTTTCTCTCTGCCCGGCAAAGAGAATCGCCTGCGGCTCGTTCGGAGCCAATGCGATAGCGCCGTCTATCGGGGGGAGTGCCATGAAGCGGTTCATCGTCCGGTGTGTGGAAATCGTCTCGTATCTCGGTTTCTTCGCCTTCATCATCGGCGGAGC
>VAZU01000143.1 GCA_005884745.1 Alphaproteobacteria bacterium | reverse complement strand
CTGCCGAGCATGAACCCCGAAGCGGTCGGGAGCGGCACGCCGCTGGTGTATTGGAAGGATTGTCCCGGGCCGAGCACCGGTTGCTCTCCCACCACTCCCGGCCCCCGCACCTCCTGGACCCGGCCGAACGCGTCGGTGATTCGCCAGTGGCGGCTGAGCAATTGCACGGTCTCGCTGCCGCGGTTGACGATTTCGATCGTATAGGCCCAGAAATAGTAATTGTTGGCCGGCGACGAGCGCTCGTCCAGGAATTGCGGCGTCACCGTGACCTCGATGCTGCGGGTGGTCGCTCGATACATGGCCTGTGGACCGGGTGTGGTTCGCGGCAAAGCTAAAGCCCGTCCCGTCCGATAATACCCATGTTGCCCCCTCGCGGCATTTCTCGATCCGCGGTATTCCCTGCTATCATCCTCGACGCCACCCGGAGACGCCCCTTATGCCCAGGCTCGACCTGTTCCGCGGCATCGCGCTCTGGCTGATCTTCCTCGATCACATTCCCTTCAACGTGGTCAATTGGGTCACGATCCGGAACTACGGGTTCAGCGATGCCGCCGAGATCTTCGTGTTCATTTCCGGCTATACGGCCGCATTCGTCTATGGCCGGGCCATGCGCGAACGGGGACCCATCGCCGCGGGCGCCCGGATTCTCAAGCGCGGCTGGCAGGTCTACGTCGCCCACGTGTTCCTGTTCGTGATCTACCTCGCCGAAATCTCCTATGTCGGGGCGAAGTTCGACAATCCGTTGTTCGCCGAGGAGTTCAACCTGTTCGGGTTCCTGCGCAGCCCCGATGTCATCCTCACGCAGGCGCTGGTGCTCAAGTTCAAGCCGGTCAACATGGACGTGCTGCCGCTCTACATCGTGCTGCTGCTGTCGTTTCCGCCGCTGCTGTGGTCGCTGTTGCGCAGCCCGAACTTGGCGCTGCTGGGGTCCGGGATCCTCTACGTGGTCGCCCGCAAGTTCGGCTGGAACCTTCCGGCTTTCCCGGCCGGAAAATGGTATTTCAACCCGTTCGCCTGGCAGTTCCTGTTCGTGTTCGGCGCCTGGTGCGCCTTGGGCGGGGCGCAACAGGTCGCCTCCCTGATCAAGTCCCGCACCGTGCTGGTGCTGTCCGTCGCCTATTTGCTGTTCGCGATGGTGATGACGCTCGCCGGGCATTTCCCGCGCATGCACCAGCTGATCCCGACCTGGATCGACCGCCTCGTGAACCCGGTCGACAAGACCAACCTCGACCCGCTGCGCCTCCTCCATTTCGCCATCCTGGCGCTCGTCACGGTGCGCTTCATCCCGCGCGACTGGCCCTACCTGAAATGGAGCGGGTTCCGTCCCGCCATCATCTGCGGCGAGCATTCGCTGGAGATCTTCTGCCTCGGCATCTTTCTGTCGTTCGCCGGGCATTTCCTGCTGGTCGAGATCTCGAACCGCGCGTGGATGCAGATCCTCGTCAGCTTGGCCGGAATCGTGATCATGGTCGTGGTCGCTTGGATCATGTCCTGGTACAAGAAGCTCGATGCGCGCGGCCCCAAATCGCTGCCGCCGCAGCCTGCGGCCGGCCGGCCTCTTGCTGGAGACGCGGCATGACCAGGTTCTCTGCGCTACTCGCCGGGATGCTGCTGTGCGGCGGCGCGGCGTTCGCCCAGCCTGCCGACGTCTGCGCCGTCTCCGAGGATCTCCTCTCGACCGATGTGCCGCTGCCGCATGTTGCCGAAGCCGTCACCCAGGCCAAGCGCCTGCAGGTCGCGGTGGTCGGCAGCGCCTCCTCGACGCTGCGCGGCGCGAGCGGCGTTCAGCACGCCTATCCGGCGCAGCTGGAGGCCGAGCTCGGCCGGCGCCTTGCCGGTGTCGCCGTGAAGGTGGTGCCGCACATCCAGCAGGGCACCACCGCGGACATGGCGACGACCTTCCCGCGGCTCATCGCGGCCGAGAAGCCCAATCTCGTGATCTGGCAGACCGGCACGACCGACGTCATGCTGGGTACGGAGCAGGAGGCGTTCCGCGACGCGCTCGACAAGGGCCTGCAGACCCTGCAGACGAGCGGGGCCGACGTGATCCTGATGAACCTGCAGTACAGCCCGCGGACCGACCCGATGATGCACGTCGGTCCCTATGCGGACGCCATGCGGACGGTCGCCGAGGATCGCGGCGTGCCCTTGTTCGACCGCATGGGAATCATGAAATACTGGAACGACGAAGGCACGTTCGATTTCTATTCGATGAGCAACGACGGCACCGTCGAGCGCGTGCATCACTGCATCGGCCGTCTACTGGCAGACCAGGTGATCGGTTCCGGCAAGGTCGTCCAAAACAAGCCGACGCAATAGCCGGAACGTCGCTGGCTCGCTTCGCCGCACAGGCCGATCTCGATTTGTTTTCGCCGCGGCGCGAGCCCGAGCCAGGAACAGGTTCGCTGTCATGGATCAGCCGCGTTCGGCCTTGACGCAGACCGCCGACGCCGCGGCGCCGTCGCTGCGCGGGGCCCACGGTGCGTCCGCCGCCGTCGCCGCCAAGCGCGACGTGCGGCTCGATCTGTTTCGCGGGCTGGCGCTCTGGCTGATCTTTCTCGATCATATTCCCTCGAACGCGGTCAGCTGGGTCACCATCCGCAACTACGGCTTCAGCGACGCCACCGAGATCTTCGTATTCATCTCCGGCTATACGGCGGCGTTCGTCTACGGCCGGGCGATGCACGAGCGCGGCTTCGTGCTGGCCACGGCCCGGGTCCTGCGCCGCGCCTGGCAGGTCTACGCCGCGCATATTTTCCTGTTCATGATCTACATGGCGGAAATCGCCTATGTGGCCGGAAGCTTCGACAATCCGCTCTACGCCGAGGAGATGGGCATCCTCGATTTCCTCAAGCAGCCGGACGTGACGTTGGTCCAGGCGCTGTTGCTCAAGTTCAAGCCCGCCGGCATGGACATCCTGCCGCTCTACATCATCCTGCTGGTCGGATTCCCGCCGCTGCTCTGGCTGCTGCGGCGCCTGCCGGTCGTTGCGCTCGCCGCATCGGTGACGCTCTACGCCCTGAGCTGGCAGTTCGACTGGAACATGCCGGCGTATCCGAGCGGAGAGTGGGTGTTCAACCCGTTCGCCTGGCAGCTCATCTTCGTGTTCGGGGCGTGGTGCGCGCTCGGCGGCAGCGAGCGCCTGGCGCCTCTCGTCCGCTCCCCCGCGACCCAGGGACTCGCGGTCGCTTATCTGCTGTTCGCGTTCCTGATCACGCTGACGTGGTATTTCCCCCGCTACGGCCATTACGTGCCGCGATGGCTCGCCGATTTCATGTATCCGATCGACAAGATGAATCTCGACCCGCTGCGGTTCGCGCATTTTCTCGCGCTCGCGGTATTGACGGTGCGCTTCATCCCGCGCGACTGGCCGCCGCTCAAATCGGAGCTGCTGCGGCCGCTGGTCCTGTGCGGCCAGCATTCGCTGGAGATCTTCTGCCTCGGGGTGTTCCTGGCCTTTGCCGGACATTTTTTCCTGGTCGAGGTCTCGGATCGGCTCACCGCCCAGGTCCTGGTCAGCGCGTTAGGCATTGCCGCAATGATTGCGACAGCGTGGCTGCTGTCGTGGTACAAGAGGGCCGAAGGTCGAGCTTCAGGATCCGGACCCAAGCAGCCGGACGCCGACCTCGCGGGAGGAGAAGCTTGAGGACGCTGTGGCTGGCGCTGGCGGGCGTGTTTGCCTGTGTGGGTACCGCGCTCGCCCAGACGGGCGACTGCACCGAAGCGGCGGCCCTCGTCCACGCCGACGCCGGCCTGTCGCGTGCCGCTCCCGCGATCGCGAGCCGCCACGAGCTCAAGGTCCTGGTGGCCGGGAGCGCCTCCTCGATCCTGGCGGGCCCGGGCGGGACGCGGGCGGCATATCCGGTAACGCTGCAATCGGCGCTCTCGAAACGGCTGCCGGGGGTGGCCGTGAGCGTCGTCAACACCGCCAAGCCGCGCCAGACCGCCGCCGAAATGCTGGCAAGCTTCGGCCAGGTGCTCGCGGAGCAGAAACCCGATCTGGTGATCTGGCAGACCGGCACGGTCGACGCGATGCGCGCCATCGATGTCGACCAATTCCGCGCCGCGCTGGAGAAAGGCGTCGACCAGCTGCGGGCGGGGGGCGCCGACGTCATGTTGATGAACATGCAGTACAGCCCCCGCACCGAATCCATGATTGCGGCCGACCCCTATGCGGAAATCATGCGGGGGGTTGCTTTGCGCGAGGAAATTCCGATATTCGATCGGCTGGCGGTGATGAAGGCGTGGAACGACGAGGGCACTTTCGATCTTTCCACGACCACCAAGAACTCGGAAATGGCTGAGCAGGTCCACGTTTGCATCGGCCGATTGCTGGCCGATCTCGTGGTCGAGGCGGTCGATTTCGCCAAAGAGGCGAAGCAGGGAAAATGACCAGGATGGGTTCGCCTCGGCGCTTGGCTGCTCTGTTGGCCGCCGTCACCGCTGGTATCATGATGCTGCCGGCCCGCGCGCCCGCCGAGACGCCGGCCCAATGCGCCGCCTTCTCGGATCTTGCCCGGTTCAATCTGCCGCTTTCGCGGGTGGCGCAGCGCGTGGCCCTTGGCGAGCCCGTGAAAATCGTCGCCATCGGCTCGTCCTCGACGTCGGGTGCCGGCGCGAGTTCGACCGCCTCGACCTACCCGAGCCGGCTCGAGGTCGAGCTCAAGGCTCGCTTTCCGCGGCTATCGATCACCGTGCTCAACCGCGGCGTCGGCGGCGAGGAAGTGCCGCAGATGCTCGCGCGTTTCGCCGAGGCCGTGATCGCCGAAAAACCCGATCTCGTGATCTGGCAGCTCGGCACCAATGCCGTCCTGCGCGGCCATGACGTCGGCAAAGTGGCGGAGGACATCCACGAAGGCGTGGCCCGTCTCAAGGCGATCGGCATCGATGTGATCCTGATCGATCTGCAATTCGCCCCGCGGGTGATCGAGAAGGCCGACGCCGCGCCGATGGTCGGGCTGATCAGCGCGGTCGCGAAACGGGACAACGTCGATCTGTTCCGCCGGTTCGCGGTAATGCGCGAATGGAGCGAAACTCGTCATGTCTCGTTTCAGCAATCGCTTGCGCCCGACGGTCTGCACATGAACGATTGGAGCTACAGCTGCATGGCGAAATTGCTGGCGAGCGCCATCGCGGACGCGGCCACCCGGGTGCCGCAGACCGCCGGGGTTTCCACCCTTCCGGTCGCGCAGCGCTGATCTTTTCTTTTCCCTCCCCTTCAGGGGAGGGTAGGCGAGCCGCTTTGCGGCGAGCCGGGTGGGGTGGTCTCCCCACCCGCCGGCCTGCGGCCGGCGACCTCCCCTTCGGGGAGGTATCAAACCGCATCGAGCGCGCCGAGCAGGTCCTCGACCACGTCGTCGGGGTGCTCGAGGCCGGCCGAGAACCGCACCAGGGAATCATTGATCCCCAGCTCCGCGCGCTCTTGCGGTTTCAGGCGCTGGTGCGTGGTCGTCGCCGGATGGGTGATCAGGCTCTTGGCGTCACCGAGGTTGTTGGTGATGGCGACCAGCCTCAGTGCGTTGAGGAACCGGAACGTCGCGGCTTGGTCGCCCTTGACCTCGAAGGCGACCAAGGTCGAGCCGCCGCGCATCTGTTTCGCCGCCACCGCGGCCTGCGGGTGATCGGGCCGCCCCGGATAGATCAGGCGGGTGACCTTCGGGTGCTCGACCAGCGCGACCGAGACCGCGGCCGCAGTGTCGGTCTGCCGCCGCACCCGCAGGTGCAGCGTCTCCAGTCCCTTGAGCAGCACCCAGGCGTTGAACGGCGAGAGCGACGGGCCGGTCTGGCGCAGGAACATGTGGATGTGCTGCTGGATGAAGGCTTCGGACGCGAGAATGACGCCGCCCAGGCAGCGGCCCTGGCCGTCGATGTGCTTCGTCGCCGAATAGACGACGCAATCGGCGCCCAGCGCGAGCGGGCTCTGCCACAACGGCGTGGCGAACACGTTGTCGACCACGAGCGTCGCCCCGGCCTCGTGCGCGATCTCGGCGACCGCGGCGATGTCGATGATCTCCAGCGTCGGATTGGTCGGGCTCTCGAGGAAGAAGCTCTTGGTGTTCGCCCGCACCGCCTGGCGCCATTGGTCGAGGTCGAGCCCGTCGACCAGCGTGGAAGCCACCCCGAAGCGCGGCAGCAGCTCCTCGATCACCCAGCGGCAGGACCCGAACAGGGCCTTCGCCGCTACGACGTGGTCGCCGGCCCGCAACTGCCCCATCATGGCCGCGGTGACCGCCGCCATGCCGCTCGCCGTGGCGCGCGCCGCCTCGGCGCCCTCGAACGCGGCCATGCGCTGCTCGAACATGGCCACCGTCGGGTTGGAGAACCGCGCGTAGACGAAGCCCGGTTCCTCGCCCTTGAACCGCGCCGCGCATTCCTCGGCGGTGTCGTAGACGAAGCCCTGGGTCAGGAACAGCGTCTCGGAGGTCTCGCCGAGCTCGGAGCGGATCTGGCCGGCATGGACGAGGCGGGTTTCCGGACGGTAGCGGAGCGGTTTCGACGCAGACTTGGACGCAGGCATGGCGGCCTCCTTGGGCCAATAGAAAACCCGGCCGTGGGAATGCTCCCAAGCCGGGCCGCATGCGTCCCGGCCTTTTAGCGAGTTCTTTAACGTGGCTGCAAGCCGGCCGGCTCAAATGACCACGGGATAAGCCGGTTCATAGGCGCTGCCCGGCTTTCCGTCAAGGCAGCGGTGCGTTAGACGACGAACGACGGACCACACGGCACGCAAGTGGGTTAACATCCCACGCGCAAGACAGGCACGAGGACGACGGACGGAGAGGGTCCCCCTTCCGTCCCCTGATGTTCTCGTCGTCATCGGTCCTCCGTCCTCCGTATCGGAGCCCCCATGCCGCTCGCCTTCGCGGTCAACGACAAAGGCATCCTGCCGGACCGGATGATCGCCACGCTTGCGGCCGACGGCGTGATCCTGTCCTCCCAGCCGCTTGTGCCCGATCAGATCCAGCCGGCGAGCCTGGATCTCAGACTGGCCGACG
>VAZU01000414.1 GCA_005884745.1 Alphaproteobacteria bacterium | reverse complement strand
CAGCAGAGGCCTGATCCACCTGCGCCCCGGGGAGTAAACATATTCCATCCGGTGAGGCTCCAATCATTTGGTGCTTTATGATATGATCCACTGGAGAACAATTTACGGTCTGAAAGAAGTATGCAGTACGGCTCGCCCCGCGATACTGACGCCGCTTTGGCTTTCACCAACCAGATATTGGCCAGGGACCAGGCGGCAAATCCTAGCGGGAGTGAGACCAACCCAATAAGCGCGAGCACAAAAACTCGATCTCCCGTGGCTTTTGATGACCATTCCCACCAAATTTGAGGTAGCGCCGCTACGCCGGCAATAAACAGCGTTTGATGGAGATATGGTATTGCGTCCATCCCTTCGAGTGTTACGCTGCCGAGCAGTATCAGTGTCACGGTGAATAAGAGACCGTATCGAACGTATGCGCCTCGCGGCAAATAATGGACGGCCAGCTGCACCATAGCGCATGCAAGCCAAACCTCTACCGGGCAGCTCGAGGACGACAATCGCGATGATTACTGTCTCTCACTCCCACAAGGATGGTCGCTCGTACCAGCATGCTTTTTGCGGTGCCGCGGTCGTGTCTTCCGGTTCGAATTGCACGACCCATTCTATCACCCCGACCCGATCGCGCTGCGCGCGATCGACCTCCCCGACGGGGAGGTAAATTACCGCCTCGGCTCGGCGTGGCCGATGACGCGCTTGATCGACGGCCAGCGCGCCTTGAGCCCGCGCTCGACCTCGTCGACCTTCGCGTGCACGTCGTCGACGCTGAGCGCGGGATCGACCAGGCAGTGGAAATTCACGATCTCGCCCGCGGGCGTCTCACGCACGCGGACTTCATGGATGTCGCCGACTGGCCCGACCTTGCGCGCGACATCGGCGAGCGCGGCGCGCACCGCGGCCACGCGCTCGCCCGAAGCATCGCGGCCGCCTTGTCCGTAGGGCTGCAACGGCTCGATGTGGGTGTCGACCTCGACCTCTGTGCCGAGCTCCTCGGCAATCGCCGCTTCGAGCGCGCTGGCGATGTCGTGGGCGGCGCCGAGCGAAAGCTGGCCGTCGACTTCGAGATCGAGCGCCACCAGCAGCTTGCCGGAGACCTCATGCACCATCACGTGGTGCACGGCGAGCCCGCGATTCCGGGCGATGACCATGACGCGATCGAGCACCGTCTCGTCGTCGAGCGCGCGCGGATGCGTGGTGACGGTGAGCTCCGCCCGCGGCATTTCCTCGTGGATCGCCCTGGTGACCTCGTCCTTGAGCTTCGCGACGCGATCGAGCGGCAGGGCGCGGCTGACCGCGACCGCGAGCTCGACGAACAGCGTGGCGCCGCCCGGCCGGGCGCGCACCTGCTCGACCGCGACGATGCCGCGGATTTTTCGCGCGATCGCGGCGACCCGCTCGGCGACGCCGCTGGGGGCCGTATCGGTGAGCGTATCGATGGTGCGCTTGCCGAGCCGCCAGCCGGCGAGGCAGACGAACATCGCGACCACGATCGCGGCGATGGAATCCGCCTGCCGAAAGCCGAGCGCGACCGCGAAGAGGCCGACGAGCACCGCCAGCGAAGACCACATGTCGGAGGAGAAATGCAGCGCGTCGGCCTCGAGCGCCTGGCTCGAGGTTTTGGCCGCCGTCCGCGACAGCACGCGGGCGCGGAAGAAATCGACCACGATCGAGATCGCGATCACCGCGAAGCTCGCGATCGTCGCCTCCACCGCGGTGCCGTGGGCGCCCAGCAGCCGCTGCACGGCTTCCCAGATCACGCCGGCGGAGAGCAGGAACAAGAGCGCGGTCTCGGCCAGCGCCGCGACGCTCTCGACCTTGCCGTGCCCGTATTGGTGCTCGCGGTCGGCCGGCTTGCCGGAGATGCGCACCGCGAAATAAGTGATCACGGTGGCGGCGAGATCGAGCAGCGCAGCAGCCCGACCACGGTTTTGGCCAGTGTGAGTCCGGCGGAGGCCGCGAACGAGCCGAGCGCCACGCGTTCCTTGTCGTTCGCCATCGCGGTCTCCCGCGCGACCGGTATCGCCGCGGCGGAGGGGCGTCAATCGCGGCAGGGCGGTGCGCGGATCGGCCACGGTTGCGTAATAGTTCCAGATTTCGGTGAGATCGGAGCGCGCATCCGGCGACCAGATGACCGGTCGCCTACCCTCGGCCGTGCCGTTCGTTCACCTGCCGGAGAAATTCGTCCGCATCGAGCGGCTCGCCCTCGCCCGCGTCGAGCGATCGGATGCCCTTGTCGATCTCCGCCCGCAACCGGCGCAGCTTCTCGACATGCGACAGGAGTCGCCGGCCGATTTGTTCCTGATCTACTTCCGG
>VAZU01000142.1 GCA_005884745.1 Alphaproteobacteria bacterium | reverse complement strand
GGTCGCGGTGAGTACGTGCCACAGCCCGATCGCCAGGACCGCCACCAGGACCTGCAGCACGATCAGATTGGCGCGCGAGCGGGCCAAGCTCACCCTCCTCCGGTCTGGGCGTAGCCCTTGAGCACTTCGGTCTTGAGCACGTGCCAGATTTCGCGATGGAGATCGTGGAACGCCGGCTCGAGCTTGACCTCGGCGATGTCGCGCGGGCGGGGCAGCGCGACCCGCCATTCGCCGAGAATCCGCGCGGCCGGCCCCGCCGACATGATGACCACGCGGTCGGAAAGCGCGATCGCCTCCTCGAGGTCGTGGGTGACGAACAGCACCGCCTTGCGATCGGCGTTCCACAGGTCGAGCAGCAGATTGCCCATGATCTGCCGGGTCTGGGCGTCGAGCGGTCCGAACGGCTCGTCCATCAGCAGGATTTTCGGATCGCGGATCAGCACCTGGGCGAGCCCGACCCGCTTGCGCTGTCCGCCGGAGAGCATGTGCGGATAGCGGGAAGCGAAACCCTGCAGGCCGACGCGGGTGAGCCAGTTCTCCGCGCGGCCGCGGGCTTCGCGCGACGGCACGCCGGCGATCTCCAGCCCGATCGCGACGTTTTCGAACGCGGTCTTCCAGGGGAACAGCGCTTCCGCCTGAAACAGGTAGCCGGCGCGCGCGTTGAGGGAGCCGAGCGGCGCGCCGAAGATGGTGGTGCGCCCGGCCGAGGGCGCGAGCAGGCCCGCGGCGACGTTGAGCAGCGTCGTCTTGCCGCAGCCGGTTGGCCCCACGATCGAGACGAACTCGCCGTCGGCGACCGCAAGCGTCGCCTGCTCGACCGCCGTGTAGGCGCTGCCGTCGGCGAACCGGAAGCTGATGGTGACGGCATCCAGCGCGACGGCGGAGCCATCGGCGCTTTCACGCTTCACTGCAACGCTGGCGGGCTGGACCATGTTCGACAGGCTAGCCGTCCGCCTTGCGCCTTGCAAAGCCGAGCTTGGCCACGCCCGCCGCGGCCCGAGGGTCAATTCCGGCTCTTGTCAACCAGCGCCTTGGCCTTGATCCACGGCATCATGGCGCGCAGTTTTTCGCCGATCTGCTCGATCGGATGCTGGGCGAGCTTGGCGCGCATCGCCTTGAACGAGGTCTGGTTGACCCTGTTCTCCAGCATCCAATTGCGGGTGAAGCGTCCCGACTGGATGTCGTCGAGGATGCGCTTCATCTCCGCCCGCGTCTCCTGATTGATCACGCGCGGGCCGCTGACGTATTCGCCGTATTCGGCCGTATTGGAGATCGAGTAGTTCATGGTGGCGATGCCGCCCTCGTAGATCAGGTCGACGATCAGCTTCACCTCGTGCAGGCACTCGAAATACGCCATCTCCGGCGCATAGCCGGCCTCGACCAGCGTCTCGTAGCCGGCCTTGATCAACTCGACGAGGCCGCCGCACAGCACGACCTGCTCGCCGAACAGATCGGTCTCGCATTCCTCGCGGAAACTGGTCTCGATGATGCCGGCGCGCCCGCCGCCGATCGCCGCGCCGTAGGACAGCCCGAGATCGTGGGCATTGCCGGAGACGTCGCGCTCGATCGCCATCAGGCAGGGCACGCCGCCGCCGCGCTGGTATTCCGAGCGCACGGTGTGGCCCGGGCCCTTCGGCGCGATCATCAGCACGTCGAGGTCGGGCCGCGGCTCGATCAGGTTGAAATGGATGTTGAGCCCGTGCGCGAACATCAGCGCCGCGCCGTCCTTCATGTTGGCGGCGAGATGGTCGCGATAGATGTCGGCCTGGAGCTCGTCGGGCGTGAGCATCATCATCACGTCGGCCCATTTGGCCGCTTCCGCGACTTCCTTGACCGGCAGCTGCACGCTTTGCGCCTTCTTGGCCGAAGCCGAGCCCTTGCGCAGCGCCACGGTGACTTCCTTCACGCCGGAATCGTGCAGATTGAGCGCGTGGGCGTGGCCCTGGCTGCCGTAGCCGACGATGGCGATCTTCTTGCCCTTGATCAGGTTCAAGTCGGCGTCGCGGTCGTAGTAAACGCGCATGTCTTTGGTTCCCTTGTGAGTGAAGTTTACCTGGCTGATCGTCGTTATCGCCAGTCGGCAATCGCTACCGACTCAATTCCGACCAGTGCCGCCAGCTTGGCTCGCACGTCGTTGAGAACTGCTTCGGGAACTTCGCCGATGTGCCGAAAACCCCGCTCTCTACGATCCACGGCGCGGATCTGGTCGACGAGAATCGATCCCGTTGCCGCGAGTCCTGCGGGAAGCGGAACTTTTGTGGGCCAAGGTCGAGAATTCGACGTGATCGGACAGATGATCGCGAGGCGGCTGCGCCGATGGAAGTCAAGATCGCTGAGTACGACCACGGGTCTTGCGCCGCTTTGCTCGCCCCCGCGCGTCGGCCGCAGGTCCGCCCAGACGAGATCCCCCGCCTTGGGCAGTGAGTGATGCGCGCGTGTATTCGTCATCGATGATTTCGGCTCCCCTGTCCGGACCCCAATCGACAAGCTCGGGCTCGTTCTCCAGCCCGAGCCGATCCATTTCGGCAAGCAGATCCCCGAGGCGATACCGCGGAAGCTGGCCCCTCGGCGCGGTCTCGATCGCAAGCCGGGAGCCGTCCTGGTTGACATCGACCACGGTACCCGGCCTGAGACCAAGATCGTCGGCGAGCCGCTTGGGCAGTCTCACCGCAAGGCTGTTGCCCCATTTCGCTACTTTGATCTTCATGTCTTACCTGTTGTCGAATATACATTGTATATCCCAGACTAGCGATTCCGTCGAGTCACATCGCCTCCGGCCCGCGGGTGATGGCGACGATGCCGGTGCGCGACACCTCGACCAGGCCCAGCGGCAGCATCAGCCCGACGAACTGATCGATCTTGTCGGATTTTCCCGTGAGCTCGAACACGAAGCTCTCGGTGGTGGCGTCGATCACGCGCGCGCGGAACGCATCGGACAGGCGCAGCGCCTCGACCCGGCGCTCGCCGGTGCCGCGTACCTTGACCATCGCCAATTCGCGCTCGATCGACTTGCCGCCGACCGTGACGTCGATGACGCGGTGCACCGGCACCAGCCGCTCCAGCTGGTTCTTGATCTGCTCGATCACCATCGGCGTGCCGGTCGTCACGATGGTGATGCGGGAGAGCTGCTTCTCGTGCTCGGTCTCCGAGACCGTGAGCGAATCGATGTTGTAGCCGCGCCCGGAGAATAGCCCGATGACGCGGGCGAGCACGCCGGGCTCGTTGTCGACCAGGACCGAGAGCGTGTGGCGTTCGGTGGCGGGATTTTTCATCAACATGACATCACACCATTACCTTGCCTTCCTCGGTGATTGCGGCCTCGAGGTCCTGCGCGGCGTCGCCGAGCAGCATTTCATTATGCGCCCGGCCGGCCGGGATCATCGGGAAGCAGTTCTCGGTCGGATCGACCACGCAGTCGAAGATCACCGGGCGATCGACCGCGAGCATTTTTCGGATCGCGGCATCGAGCTCATCCGGTTTTGCGCAGCGGATGCCGACGCAATGATAGGCTTCGGCGAGCTTGACGAAGTCCGGCAGCGCCTCGGAATAGCTCTCCGAATAGCGCCCGCCGTGGAGTAGCTCCTGCCACTGCCGCACCATGCCCATGTACTGGTTGTTGATGATGAAGATCTTGATCGGCAGCCGGTACTGTACCGCGGTCGACATCTCCTGCATGGTCATCAGCACCGAGGCTTCGCCGGCGATGTCGATCACCAACGCGTTCGGATGCGCAAGCTGCACGCCGACCGCGGCCGGCAGGCCGTAGCCCATGGTGCCGAGCCCCCCCGATGTCATCCAGCGGTGCGGCTCCTCGAACTTGAAGAACTGCGCCGCCCACATCTGGTGCTGGCCGACCTCGGTGGTGATGTAGACGTCGCGGTCGCGAGTGAGCGCATAGAGCCGCTCGATCGCGTATTGCGGCTTGATGACCTCGCTCGAATTACGATAGGCGAGGCTCTTGCGCCCGCGCCATTTGTCGATCTGCTGCCACCATGCGGCGAGCGCCGGCTTGTCGGTCTCGACCGAGGACGCGCGCCACAGCCGGATCATGTCCTCGAGCACGTGGCCGCAATCGCCGACAATGCCGATATCGACCTTGACGTTCTTGTTGATCGAGGAGGCGTCGATGTCGACGTGGACGCGCTTGGAGCCGGGCGAGAACGCGTCGACCCGGCCGGTGATGCGGTCGTCGAACCGCGCGCCGATGCACACCATGACGTCGCAATCGTGCATCGCCATGTTGGCCTCGTAGGTGCCGTGCATGCCGAGCATGCCGAGCCATTGCGGATTTGCGGCCGGAAACGCGCCGAGCCCCATCAGCGTCGAGGTGATGGGAAAGCCGGTGAGCTTCACCAGCTCGCGCAGCAGGTGGCTGGCTTCGCTGCCGGAATTGACGACGCCGCCGCCCGAATAGATCACCGGGCGCTTGGCGCCGGCCATCAGCGCGACCGCGGCTTTGATCTTCTCCAGATCGCCCTTGAGCTTCGGCCGGTAGGTCTTGTGCTGCACGTTGCGCGGCCCGGAGTAGAAGCCCTTGGCGAACTGCACGTCCTTGGGGATGTCGACCACCACCGGCCCCGGCCGGCCGTTCGCCGCGACGTAAAACGCCTCGTGCAGCACGCGCGCGAGATCATCGACGTTCTTGACCAGATAATTGTGCTTGGTGCACGGCCGGGTGATGCCGACGGTGTCGCATTCCTGGAAGGCGTCGTTGCCGATCAGGTGCGTAGGGACCTGCCCGGTGATGCACACCAGCGGCGTCGAATCCATCAGCGCGTCGGTGAGCCCGGTCACCGCGTTGGTCGCGCCCGGGCCCGAGGTGACCAGCACGCACCCGACCTTGCCGGTCGAGCGCGCATAGCCCTCCGCGGCATGCACCGCGCCCTGCTCGTGGCGCACCAGGATGTGGCGAAGCTTGTCCTGCTGGAACAGCTCGTCGTAGATCGGCAGCACCGCTCCGCCCGGATAGCCGAAGACGTGCTCGACCGCCTGATCGACGAGCGCTTGGATCACCATTTGGGCGCCGGTCATCTGTTCTGCCATGTTCCGCTCCACTCGCTCGACGCTCCGATTTGGCCAATAAAAAAGGGGCCCAAAAGCCCCTGTCGCGCACCGCCACGTATCGCGGATGGGTCATCCATCCACGGCGGTGCGCCAGCCGATTACGAGAACAACAAAGTTATGCACGGTCGCGCCTCTCCGGCGTTTTGTTGCGCGCCTTATAATAGCCGCACCCCCAAAGGTCAAGCGCGAACCGCGTCGAGCGCCTGCAAAACGTGCTGTTTGGCCCGATCGTCGGCGATCCACCGGAAGCCCGGCAGCTGGTGGCGAAACCAGGTGAATTGCCGCTTGGCGTAGCGCCGCGTGTCCTTCTTGGCTTCGATCGCGGCAGCTGCGAGCGTGAGGTTTCCGGCCAGCCCGGCTCGCAGCCAGGGCACGCCGTGAGCCTTCATGGCGGGATGCAGGAGATCGAGCCCGCGGGCATCGAGCGCGCGCACCTCTTCGAGCGCGCCCGCCGCGATCATGGCGTCGAACCGCGCGTCGATGCGGCGATAGAGCTCGGCCTGGTCGGGATTTAGGAAAACGTTAACCGTCGCGGCCGGATCGACGAGCGCCGGCATGCCGGCGCGGTGCCAGTCCGAGAGCGCGCGTCCGGTTGCCTGAAACACTTCGAGCGCACGAGCGATCCGCACTCCGTCTTGCGGCCGGATTTTTGCCGCGCTTTCCGGGTCGCGCTCGCCGAGCTCGGCATGCAGTGCCGACGCGCCCTCGGAGGCGAGCCGCGCGCGCAAGCCGGCGCGCAGCGCGGGCGGAACCGGCGGGATCGCCGCGAGTCCCCGCGTCAGCGCCTGGAAATAGAGTCCGGTGCCGCCGACCAGGATCGGCAGCCGCCCGGCGCGTGCAACTTCGGCCAGGATCGGCTCCACGTCTTTCAGCCAGCGCCCCACCGAATAGGTCTCGGCGGCATCGATGTGGCCGTAGAGCCGGTGTGGAACACGCGCCTCTTCTTCGGCGCTCGGCCGGGCGGTCAGGATCCTCAGGTCGCGATAGACCTGCATGGCATCCGCATTGACGATCACGCCGCCCAGTTCTTCGGCCAGGTTCAGCGCCAGCCCCGACTT
>VAZU01000141.1:6603-13874 GCA_005884745.1 Alphaproteobacteria bacterium | reverse complement strand
GCGAACGGCGGCACGGGTGCACGCTCGAACACCGGCGCCGCGGTGCGCGGATCGACCTTCAGCCCGCCCGCGACCACGACCAGCACGAGCGCGCCGGCGTGAAACGCGACGAGCCACCCGACCGACTGCAGCCAACCGGCAAGACGTCCCGCGGCAATCAACAGGCTCGACGCGTCGGGAAGCGGCTCCGCGGAAGCGCCGCCGGTCCGATCGATCCACATCAGGTGCGGGAAAACGATCAGCACCGCGACCATGCCGCCGAGCCACGGCTCGAGATTGGCCAAGCTCGCGCGACCCTGCGCGGTCGAGAACGTGAACAGCGCGAGCAGGCCCAGCAGGATCAATCCGGCATAGGTGGTCAGCAGCAGCAGGCCGAGATCGAGCCCGAGCACGAGCCAGTAGCGTCGCCTGTCCTCGCCGACCGCCCGCCAGTAATGCAGCAGGGAAAGCGCGGTGAGCGGCATCGCCAGCACCGGCGCGCCGAACTCGGGAGTCGGGAGCGAAAACGCGATGATGCCGGTCATCAGCAGCACCGCCATCACCGCGTGATGCGCGCCGACGATGGCGCGGCCCAGCGCGAACACCGCCCAGAAGCTCGTCGCGACGCAGACCTGCGACAACAGATAGATGCCGAAGAGGCGGTGCCCGAACAGATCGAACGCGATCTCCGCGAGCCAATTGGCGAGCGGCGGTCCGAGGCGCGAGCCCGCCACCCATTCGTGGCCGGCGGCGAGCACCAGCGGCACGTTGCCGGGCGGAGCCGAATAGGTCAGCGTCGGGACCAGGGTCCACAGCAAGGCTTGCGCGAGCGTCGCCATCCAGAACAGCAGCTCCGGGCGCGAGCGCAGCAATTCCACCAGCAGCGACACATAGAGCATCGGCCCGGACGAGACCGGGCGGGCCGCAAGGGTGTCGCTCGAGAGAGAAGCCATACGCGTGACCTACTCCTGACTCGTGTCCCGGGCGCAGCGCTCGTCGTCCAATGTCGCCGAGTTCCGCTGATTGCAACCGGAAAGTCCTACGTGTGCGCCGGACCGGAGGCAAACTCCACCTCTCCCCGGCGGGGAGAGGTCGCCCGCGCAGCGGGCGGGTGAGGGGGTAACCATCTCAACATCTTTATGCCCGAACCCCCTCACCCCATCCCTCTCCCCAGCGGGGAGAGCGAGGAGCAAGCGGCTACAGCGGCAATTCCGGCGGCGGCTCCTCGGCCGAAACGATGAGGCCCAGCAATTCCGCCACCGGCGCAAAGCTGCGGCGATGATGAATGGTGGGGCCGAGCTTCGAGAGCGCCTCGAAATGCTCGGGCACGCTATAGCCCATGTGGCGCTCGAAGCCGTAGCCGGGATGGGCCAGCCCGAGCCGCGCCATCAGCCGGTCGCGGGTGACCTTGGCGACGATCGAGGCCGCCGCGATCGAGGCGACGAGCCCGTCGCCGCCGATCACCGCTTGGCAATCGCAGGAAACCGCGATGCGATCGCAGCCGTCGACGAAGACCAGGCGCGGCCTGGTCGGCAGCGCGCGCACCGCGCACGCCAGCGCCCACAGCGAAGCCTGGCGAATGTTGTCGCAATCGATCCGGGTCGGCGGCGCGAACGCCACCGCGACCTGGGCGCTGGCGCAGATCTTCCAATAGAGCTTCTCGCGCGTTTCCGGGGTGAGCTTCTTGGAATCGTCGAGCCCGCGAGGAATGCGCGCCGGATCGAGGATGACCGCGGCGGCGACGACCGGCCCGGCGAGCGGTCCCCTCCCCGCCTCGTCGCAGCCCGCGACCGGCGCGATGCCGCGGTTGATGGCGCGGCGCTCCCGGCGGAACGTCGGACGGATATCTCCTTCCGGCAGCGGCAGGCGAGGCGCGGGCGAACCGTTCCGACTCATGGCCCCATGTTGCCGGGGGCAATAACACCTGTGTGCGGGCGGGATGGGTCTCTGATTTCCGACTTCTACGTTCTGACCTCTGATCTCTGACTTCTGTTCCCTTGCATCAGAACAGGTCGAGCTGCACGGCGCTCGGGCGCGGCGGGCGGAAATGCTCGGTCGTAAGCTGGGCCTCGCGCGCGTTCAGCCCGAGCTTCTCGCAGGCGATCTCGAACCGCCGGCCGATCATCCAGGCATAGGGGCCGGAGCCGGTCTGGCGCAGGCCCCAGGTCGAATCGTAGTCTTTGCCGCCGCGCATCTCGCGGATCAGCTTGAAGACATGGCGATAGCGGTCGGGAAAATTCGCCATCAGCCATTCGCGGAAGAGATCCCGGACCTCGAGCGGCAGCCGCAGGATCACGTAGCCGGCGCCCTGCACGCCGGCGGCAGCCGCGGCGTCGAGAATGCGCTCGATCTCGGAATCGTTGATGGCGGGGATGATCGGCGCCACCAGCACGGCGGTCGGGATTCCCGCCGCGGACAATTGGCGCAGCGTCTCGAGCCGGCGCGAAGGCGTCGCCGCCCGCGGCTCCATGGTGCGCGCGAGCTTGGCATCGAGCGTGGTCACCGAAAGCGCCACTTTGGCGAGATTGCGCTCGGCCATGCGGGAGAGAATGTCGATGTCGCGCAACACCAGCGCCGACTTGGTGACGATGCCGACGGGATGGCCGGCGCGCTCGAGCACTTCGAGAATGCGGCGCATGATTTGGTAGCGGCGGTCGATCGGCTGGTACGGATCGGTGTTGGTGCCGATCGCGATGGTGCGCGGCTGATAGCCGGGAGCGGAAAGCTCGCGCTCGAGCAGTTCCGGCGCCTCCGGCTTCACGAACAACTTGGTTTCGAAATCGAGCCCAGGCGAGAGCCCGAGATAGGCGTGGGTGGGGCGCGCGAAACAATAGACGCAGCCGTGCTCGCACCCGCGATAGGGATTGATCGAGCGATCGAAGCCGATATCACACTCGTGGCGAACGGCGGCAAATCCTCGAGACTCTGCCAGCCGTCGTCGAAGCCGACGCGGGCTTTCGGCTCGTAGCGCCCGGACGCGTTCGACAGCGCGCCGCGGCCGCGCCGGCGCTCGCGGTCGATCTCGGGGGCGAAGCCGCCCGCCGGCGCATTGAAGCGCGCCGACGGGCTTCGCAGGGCAGAGGAGCGAGCCATGGCAGGATGCTAACGCAATCGTGCGAACAAAACAAGAACGATATTGCCGAAATATCCGCATTTTCTGCTGGCATAACGAATTGATACTGCTTGGCTTTCGGGCTAAACGCGAGATCTCCCAAGGTCGGCTGGCCGAACCGGAGCCATCGAGACGTCATGCTGAGCGCCGTGATCGCCACAAGTGATTCGGAACGCGCGCTGGTGCAGACTCTGGCCTGCCTGGTGCCCGGCGTAACGGCGGGCATCCTGCGGGACGTGATCGTCGCCGATGCGGGTTCGCGCGATGCGACCGCGGAAGTCGCCGATATCGCCGGGTGCCGGCTGATGGTCGCGCCAGGGCCGCTGGGCGCGAGGCTCAAGGCCGCAGCCCATTCGGCGCGCGGCCCATGGCTGCTGTTCCTGCGGGCCGGCATGGTGCTCGAGCATTCCTGGGTGGCGGAAGCCGTCCGCTTCATCGCCGATGCCGAAGCCTCTCCGGACGCTCGGGCCGCGATTTTTCGACCCGCGGGTCCGGGCGGCGGAATGCGGCCGACGTTTGCCGAGGTTTTCGCCCTGCTGCGCTTCGCATTCGGGCGGCAGGCCGGTTCCGAACAGGGGCTGCTGATCGCGAAAAGTTTCTATCGGCAGCTCGGCGGCCACCGCAACGAGGAGGATCCGGAAATCGAGCTGCTGCACCGGCTGGGCTCGCGCCGAACCATCGTGCTGCGCTGCCTGGCACTACCGGCGCGGCCGGCAATTGCTTGACTGCGTCAAATATATGCTTGACTATGTCCGCGGGCCCGGGAGCCTTGCGGGGACGAGCCGATGGCAGCCGGTTTGGAGCGCGACGTCGCGGCGGTGCGGCAGTTCAACCGCTTCTACACGCGTCGGATCGGGGTGCTGGAGGAGCGGCTGCTCGACACGCCGTTCTCGCTGACCGAGTCGCGCCTGCTCTATGAGCTCGCCAACCGCACGGCACCCACGGCGAGCGAGCTGGCAAAGGACCTGGGGCTCGATCCCGGCTATCTGAGCCGGATCTTGCGCTCCTTCGAAGCGCGCGGGCTTCTCGCGCGAACGCCTTCCGAACTCGATGGCCGCCAGACCCATCTCGAGCTCACGCCCGAAGGCCGCGGCGCATTTCTTCCGCTCGACCTGCGTTCCCGCGAGGCCGTGGCGGCCATGCTGGAAAAGCTCGGCGAGGCGCAGCAACGGCGGCTGATCGCGGCAATGGCCGCGATCGAGGCGACGCTGGGCGCGCCCCGCGGCAAGCCGCCCTACCTGCTGCGGCCGCATCGGCCCGGCGACATGGGCTGGGTAGTGAGCCGGCACGGCGCGCTCTACACGCAGGAATACGGCTGGAACCTCGCGTTCGAGGCGCTGGTCGCGGAGATCGCCGCCGCCTTCATCAAGAATTTCGACGCGAGCCGCGAGCGCTGCTGGATCGCCGAGATCGACGGCGAGCCGGTCGGCTCGGTGTTCGTGGTGAAACATTCGGATCAAGTCGCCAAGCTGCGATTGCTGCTGGTCGAGCCGCATGCGCGCGGGCTCGGCATCGGCGCGCGGCTGGTCGAGGAATGCGTGCGGTTCTCGCGACAGACCGGATACAAAACGCTGGCGCTGTGGACCAACCACGTGCTGCACGCCGCGCGCCATATCTATGAGCGGGCCGGCTTTCGCCTCGTCCAGGAGGAAAAGCACCGCATGTTCGGCCCGGAGCTGATCGGGCAGACCTGGGAGCTGACGCTGTAGCGTCATTCAGCGTGTCATCGCCCGGCTTGTCCGGGCGACCCAGTAATCACCGGGGTTACTAGGTGGCCCGCCTCCGCGGGCCATGACAGATCTGATTATTGTCATCCGCGGCGCAGGTGCTCGTCGAGCCGCGGCATGATCTCGACGAAATTGCAGGGCCGATAGCGGTAGTCGAGCTGATATTGCAAGATTTCGTCCCAGGCGTCGCGGCAGGCGCCCGGCGAGCCGGGCAGACAGAAGATATAGGTGGCATTGGCGAGCCCCGCGGTCGCCCGGGTCTGCACCGTCGAGGTGCCGATTTTCGCAAAGCTCACCATGTGAAACAAAGTGGCGAAGCCGTCCATGCGCTTCTCGAACAGCGGCTCGACGGCTTCCGGCGTCACGTCGCGGCCGGTAAACCCGGTGCCGCCGGTGGTGATGACGACGTCGATCGCCGGATCGGCGATCCAGCGTTGCACCTGCTCGCGGATCGCTTGCGTATCGTCGCGGACGATGCCGCGCTCCGCCAATGTGTGACCGGCGGACCGGATGCGCTCCGCCAGGGTCGCGCCCGACTTGTCGTCGGCGAGCTCGCGCGTGTCGGAAACGGTCAGCACCGCGAACTTCAGCGGCACGAACGGTTTGGTCTCGTCCAAACCCGGCATGGTCCGATCCCTAGAGCTGCGCACCACGGAAGGTGTTGCAGCTCGCCACCGTACCGCCCTTGAGCCCGGTGTTGAACCAGCGCATGCGCTGTTCGGAAGAGCCGTGGGTGAATGCGTCGGGGACGACGTAGCCTTGCGCCTGCCGCTGCAGGCGGTCGTCGCCGATGGCGGCCGCGGTCTTGAGCGCAGCTTCGATGTCGCCCTGCTCGACCAGATTCCAGCGCTGCCGCGAACTTTTGGCCCAGACCCCGGCGAAACAATCGGCCTGCAGCTCGACCTGGACCTGCAAGTGATTCGCCTCGACCTTGCCGACGGCGTGCTGACGCTGCTGCACCTTCGGCAGGATGCCGAGCAGATTCTGCACGTGGTGACCGACCTCGTGGGCGATCACGTAAGCTTGGGAGAACTCGCACGCCTTGCTGTTGTCGCAGCCGCGAAATCGGCGCTGCAGGTCGCGGAAGAACGACGTGTCGAGATAGACCCGCTGGTCGTTGGGACAATAGAACGGCCCCATGGCGGCGCGCGCGGAGCCGCAGGCCGAGCGCGTCGCGCCGGAGAACATCACCAGGGTGGGCGGCCGGTAGCGCCCGCCCTGCTTCTCCAGCAAATACCGCCATACCGTCTCGGTGCTGCCGATCACGGCCGACACGAACTGGCCGGTGCGGTCGCTTGGCGCGCCGGTCTGGGTCGGGGCGCGATAGGGCGTGTGATAGGAATGGCCGCCGCCGCTGAGAATCTCGGCGCCGCCGATCAAGAGCCGCGGGTCGATGCCGAGCGCCCAGCCGAGAACCCCGAGCACGACCAGCGTGCCGATGCCCATCCCGCCGGTGCCGATCGGGAAGCCGAAGCCGCCCCCGCCGTAACCGCCCTCCTCGCCGCGGCGATCCTCGATGTTGTCGCTGCGCGGCAGCTCATCCCAGCGCATTCGTGGCTCCTGTCACCCGCAACTGTAGCCCGGATCGAGCGCGCGCGAAGCGAGCGCGAAATCCGGGATTCCTTTCCCGGCTTGCGCGGGCTTGCGTCCGCTCCATCCGGGCTACGGGCCGTTCCCGCGCAATCCATATAGCCCCGACACCCCACCGCGCCATCCCGCCGAAAGCTTAAGCTCATTTTTACCTTGAGGCGGCAAGATGCCGGCCGTCGGTTGAAGGTCTCGCGTCGCCGACCGAGTTCCGAGTGGTAGAGTTCCGAGTTCTCTGGTCATGCGTGAGTCGCGTCGCGGGGCGCCCTCGAGGGCGCCCCGCGGAACGTCCAAATCATCCGAGTCGAGTCGCATCCTGATCGGCGACTGCGTCGCGCAAATGGCGGCGCTGCCCGCGGCAAGCGTCGATCTGGTGTTCGCCGACCCGCCTTATAATCTGCAGCTGCAGGGAGCGCTCAAGCGCCCCGATGAATCCAAGGTCGACGCGGTCGACGCGAATTGGGACAAGTTTTCCAGCTTCGAGGCCTATGACGATTTCACCCGCGCCTGGCTGATCGCGTGCCGCCGGGTGATGAAGCCCGCGGCCACGCTGTGGGTGATCGGCTCGTACCACAACATCTACCGGGTCGGCGCGCTGATCCAGGACCTCGGGTTCTGGATCCTCAACGACGTGGTGTGGCGCAAGTCGAATCCGATGCCGAATTTCCGCGGGCGGCGCTTCACCAACGCGCACGAGACGCTGATCTGGGCGGCGCGCGAGCCCAATGCGCGCGGCTACACCTTCAATTACGAGGCGCTCAAGGCCGGCAACGACGACGTGCAGGTCCGCTCGGATTGGACCATCCCGCTGTGCACCGGCGAGGAACGGCTCAAGACGCCGGACGGCAAAAAACTGCATCCGACGC
>VAZU01000141.1:0-6543 GCA_005884745.1 Alphaproteobacteria bacterium | reverse complement strand
CTCGGGTCCGGCACCACCGGAGCGGTCGCCAAGCGCCTCAACCGGCGCTTCATCGGCATCGAGCGGGAGAAGGCCTATGCGCGCGCCGCGCAGGCCCGCATTGCCGCGACCGAGGTGCTGCCCGAACCGGCGCTCGCCGCCTTCGTCACCGCGCGCGAGGCGCCGCGGGTGCCGTTCGCGGCGCTGATCGAGCGCGGGCTCGTCGCCGCCGGCCAGATTCTGGTCGATGCGCGCGGTCGCCACGCGGCGCTGGTCCGCCCCGACGGCGCGGTCCGGTTCGGCGATACGGTCGGATCGATCCATCGCGCCGGCGCGCTGGCGCAGGGGCTCGAAGCCTGCAACGGCTGGACCTTCTGGCACGTGGAGACCAAGGCCGGCCTCATCCTCATCGACGCACTGCGCGCCAAGCTGCGCGCCGAGATGGCGCTGGGCTGACATCTCGGTTGCCCATCCCGCCAAGCGCGAGCGCCACGACCTTGCGCATCACATTCGGCAGCGCCTCGTCGTGCAGGCGATCGAGCGGAACGAAACGCGCTCCCGTGGGCGCCAGAGTTCTCGCCGAAACCTCCGTCCCATAGACTATGAGCTCGAGCGGGAAATGAGTGAACACGTGGGTGACCACGCCGGGCACGCGACGCCATCGTTGGCGCGAGGAGAGCCGCGGCGCGGCGAGCAAAGCCCGGCGCGCGTCGAAATCCGCGGTCCATTGCGTGGTCGGCAGCTCGGTCATGCCGCCGAGCAGCCCGCGCGGCGGCCGCGAGCGCACCAGGACGCCGCGGTTGGGGCGCAGCACGAAGAAGGCGGCGCCGCGGCGCAGCTTTGCGGCCGGCTTGGTTTCTCGTCGCGGAAAGTCTTCGGCATCGCCTCTTCTTCGCGCGCTGCAGTCCGCCGTCCACGGGCAGACGTCGCAACCGGGCGAGGCCGGCGTGCAGATCGTCGCGCCGAGATCCATCATGGCTTGCGCGAAATCGCCGGCGCGGGTTTCGGGAGTGAGCGTCTGCGCGCGCCGGCGAATCTCGGCTTTGGCGGCAGGAAGCGCAGCCTCGACGCGGAACAAGCGCGCGATCACGCGCTCGACATTGCCGTCGACCGGACTGGCGCGGCGACCGAATGCGATTGCCGCGATCGCCGCGGCCGTATACGCGCCGATGCCGGGCAGCGTCCGCAATTCGCTTTCCTCGTGCGGAAACTCGCCGCCGTGGCGCTCGATGAGCGCGCGCGCGCAAGCGTGCAGATTGCGGGCGCGAGCGTAATAGCCGAGCCCGGCCCAGACCTTCAGCACTTCCTCGAGCGGCGCCGCGGCGAGCGCGCGGACGCTCGGCCAGCGCTCGAGGAATTTGGCGTAATAGGGCAGAACCGTGCTGACCCGCGTCTGCTGCAGCATGATCTCGGAGAGCCAGACCCGATACGGATCCGCGCGCTCGCCGGCGCCCGCGCGCCACGGCAGCTTGCGGCGATGCCGGTCGTACCAGGCGAGCAAGGCTTGGGGGTCAAGACCATTCCTGTTTTTGGGATTTCCCTCACTGCAATTTTCTCGGACGCGCGGCACAAGAGATGTGCGGGACGCAGACTGGGCCGGTTCCCTCCCCCCTTGTGGGGGAGGGCCAGGGAACCCCTCCCGGCGTCGCTTCGCGGCGCCGGCCTCCCCCACGAGGGGGGAGGCAACCGGAGTATGCTGGGCCGATCGAGAAACCTCGGCGCGCATGGCCTGCTCGCGCTTTCGGCCCTTATCGCCGCCTGATAGACTCATGTCTCGGTGTGGCAGAGGACATCCAAGTGAACAAGCCCTACTCGCAGGCGCGGCGGCTCGGCGATCTCGTGGGGCGCTGCCTGTCGAAAACCCTGGCGCGCCAGGGCTTTGCCTCGACCGAGCTCGTCACCCGCTGGGCGGAGATCGTCGGCCCCGAGATCGCCGCGCACGCCGAGCCGGTAAAGATCCAATGGGCGCGCCACGCCGACGCCGATGCTCCGGAACCCGCGACCCTGGTGCTGCGCGTCGAAGGCCCGGTCGCGATCGAGATCCAGCATCTGTCGGGCGTGATCGTCGAGCGCGTCAACCGCTTCTTCGGCTGGCGCGCGATCTCCCGCATCGCGCTACGCCAGGCGCCGCTGATGTTTCGCGACGAAGCAAGGCCCGTTGCCGCGCCGAGCGCGGAACGCACCGCCGCGATCGCCGCGACGTTGACCGACGTCGCGGATGCGGATCTGCGCCAGGCGCTGGCGCGGCTCGGTGCCGCCATCAAGCGAACGTGAGGCGGTCCCGCCCGGCTTCTCCCCGAGACGCCTGCTTGCCTGAGGGGTTAATTCAGGCTAGCGAGCGGCCCGGAGATCGAACCATTCGAGGATTTCGCCGGATGATTACCCGCCGCAAATTCTGCGCGACCGCGCTGGGCTTCCTCGCCGCCGGAACGGGGCTCGCCCGATCGGTGCCGCCGGCGTTCGCCCAGGCGCCCTCGAATGAAGAGCTGATGCAGCCAGGGCCGCTCGGCGAGCAAGCGCTGGGCAGCGCCGAGGCGCCGGTTACGCTGGTCGAATATGCGTCGATGACCTGCAGCCATTGCGCGAATTTCGCCGTCAAAGTCTATCCGACGCTGAAATCGAAATACGTCGACACCGGCAAGGTCCGCTACATCCTGCGCGAATTCCCGCTCGACCCGCTGGCGGCGGCCGGCTTCATGCTGGCGCGGTGCGCGGGCGACAAATATTACGACGTCATCGACGCGCTGTTCCAGACGCAGCAGAAGTGGGCGTTCGCTCGCGATCCGCTGCCGCAACTGCTCGCCGTCGCCAAGCAATTGGGCTTCACCGAGCAGAGCTTCGACGAGTGCCTGGCGAATCAGAAGGTGCTCGACGGCATCGATTGGGTGCGTCAGCGCGGGGCGGAGAAGTTCGGCGTGAACTCGACGCCGACTTTTTTCATCAACGGAACGATCCATCGCGGCGAGATGAATCTCGAGGAGACCGAGAAGCTGCTCCAGCCCTATCTCAAGGCGTGACAAGGGTTTTTCGGCCTGACGCATGCGAGCCCGGGGCCGGGTTCGCGGTGCGTGAGTCCAGTTTTTGCAACGCAAAAAATCAGGAAAACGCCGGGCCCCCGTTGCATCGGCGGCATTCCTCGATTCATGCTCCGGCGCGATGCGGCACTTACCCGTGATTCCAGACGCGCTCGGCCCGGAACCTTGGCGCGCCCGACGGCGCACCGTGGCGGGGGCGGCACGCGCATTGGCTGAGCCGACCGAGGCCGGCCCATGAAGCTCAGCAGGCTGCGCCTGATCGGGTTCAAGTCCTTCGTCGAGCCGACCGAGATTTCGATCGAGCCGGGACTCACCGGCATCGTCGGGCCGAACGGCTGCGGCAAATCCAACCTGGTCGAGGCGCTGCGCTGGGTGATGGGGGAGGCATCGCACAAGGCGATGCGCGCCGCCGACATGGACGACGTGATCTTCGCCGGCAGCACCAGCCGGCCGCCGCGGAACACCGGCGAGGTCATGCTGTTCCTCGACAATTCCGACCGTACGGCGCCGGCGCAGTTCAACGAGCAGGACGCGCTCGAAGTCTCGCGCCGGATCGAGCGCGAGGCCGGCTCGACCTATCGCGTCAACGGCCGCGAGGTGCGCGCCCGCGACGTGCAGATCCTGTTCGCCGATGCCTCGACCGGTGCGCGCTCGCCGGCGCTGGTGCACCAGGGCCGCATCGGCGAGATCATCCAGGCCAAGCCCGAGCAGCGCCGGCGCGTGCTGGAGGAAGCCGCGGGCGTTGCCGGGTTGCACGCGCGGCGGCACGAGGCGGAATTGCGCCTCAATGCGGCCGAGCACAACCTCGGCCGGCTCGACGACGTGATCGCGCAGCTCGCGGCCCAGATCGATGCGCTCAAGCGCCAGGCGCGCCAGGCGGTGCGCTATCGCGCGGTATCCGCCGCGCTGCGCAAGGCCGAGGCGATGCTGTGCCATCTGCGCTGGCTCGCCGCCAATACCCAAGTCGCCGAAGCCGAGCGCGCCAAGGATCTGAGCGTCCGTCTGGTCGCGGCAGCGACCGGGGTGCAGGCGGAGGCCGCCCGGCACCAGGCGCTCGCGGTGGCATCGTTGCCGCCGCTGCGCGAGGGCGAGGCGAAGGCCGCCGCCTCGCTGCAGCGGCTCAATCTTGCGCGCGACGCGCTGGAGCGCGAGGAGGCCCGCGCCAAGGAGCGCATCGCCGAGCTCGATCTGCGGCTGGTGCAGCTCGCCGAGGCGATCGAGCGCGAGCGCCGGCTCGCGCACGACGCGGACGCGGCGCTTGCCCGCCTGGCGCAGGAGGCGAGCGCGCTCGGCGCCGAGCGCGCGGCGGCAGCGGATCGCCACGGCGCGGTCGCCGCACGGGTCGGCGAGGCCGAGGCCGCGCTCGCAATCGCCGAACAGCGCTCCGCCGAGATCACCGCGGCGCTCGCCGATCTCGCGGCGCGCCGCAACCAGCTCGAGCGGGCGTTGCGCGAACATTCCGAGCGGCTGATGCGGCTCGAGGGCCAGATCGGCGAGGTCGAAAACGAGCTCGAGGCGCTGGAACGCCAGGGCGGCGAGTCGAGCGAGCTGCCGGACCTGGCCGCAGCGGTCGAGCGCGCGCGGCGCGCAGTTGCCGAAGCGGAAGCGGCGGCGTCGCGCGCGGAGGCGGCGCAATCCTCCGCGCGCCAAGGGCTCGATGCCGCCAAAACCCCGCTCGAGCAGGCCGAGCGGCGGCTGCAGCGCATCGAGACCGAGACCCGAACGCTCGCCAAGCTGCTCGACGTCGAAACGCAAAAGCTGTGGCCGCCGGCGATCGACCTGGTGATGGTGGAAAAAGGCTACGAGGCCGCGCTGGGCGCCGGCTTCGGCGACGATCTCGATCATCCGGTCGAGCCTTCCGCCCCGATCCGCTGGGCCGGTGCTCCGGTCGATCCGGCGGATCCGGCGCTCCCCGCGGGCGCCGAGCCGCTGTCGCGTTACGTGGTCCCGCCCGCGGAACTGTCGCGCCGGCTCGCCCAGATCGGGGTCGTCGACCGCGCCGAGGGTCCGCGGCTCGCCCGCGAGCTGAAACCCGGCCAGCGGCTGGTCTCGCGCGAAGGCGATCTATGGCGCTGGGACGGCTTTGCGGCGGCGGCGAACGCGCAGACGCCGGCGGCGCGGCGGCTGGCGCAGCGCAACCGGCTCGGCGATCTCGAGCGCGACTTCGCCGCGGCCCGCGCCGAAATCGGCGCAAAGCGCGGCGCGGTCGAGCGCGCGCAAGCCGAGCTCGATGCCGCGGTGGCCGCGGAGGGAGAAGCGCGCGCGCGCCGGCGCGAGGCGCAGGCCGATGCCGATCAAGCGCGCGACCGTCACGCCGCGGCGGAGCGCGAAGCGAGCCGCATCACCGTCCGGCTCTCGGCGCTGGCGGAAGCCAACATTCGCCTGGCCGCGAGCCGTGACGAGGCGATCGCCGCCACGCGCGACGTGGCCGAGGCGCTCACCGCCTTGCCGGCGGCGGCCGGGCTCGAAGCCGAGCTCGCGCAAGTAAGCGGCGAGGTGTCGGACAAACGCGCGACGCTCGCCGAGGCGCGCGGCGAAGCCCAGGCGCTGGCGCGCGAGGCGGAGCTCTGCGCGCGCCGGCTCGAAGCCATCGCGGCCGAGCAAGCGGAATGGCAGGAGCGCGCGAACCTCGCCAAGGGCCAGATCGCGACGCTGGAGCTGCGCAGCGCCGAGGCCTTGACCGAGCGGCAATCGCTCGATGCGGCGCCGGCGGTATTTGCCGAGAAACGCCGCGCCCTGATCGATGAGATCGAGGCCGCCGAAACGCGCCGCCGCGCCGCTGCCGACGAGCTCGCGGCCGCCGAGGCGCGGCTTAACGAGGCCGACCGCGCCGCCCGCGCCGCGCTCGACAAGATGGGGCAAGCGCGAGAGGAAGCGGCGCGCGCCGAGGAGCGCTTCGCAGGCGCCAGGAATCGTCTCGGCGACATCGCCCACGAAATCCAGGAGCTGCTCGAAGTCGGGCCCGAGCGCGTCGCCGCGCTCGCCGGCATCGACCCGGGCGAAGCGCTGCCCGAATTGGCCGAGGTCGAGGCCGAGCTCGAAAAATTGCGGCGCGACCGCGAGCGGCTCGGCGCCGTCAATCTGCGCGCCGAAGAGGAGCTGCGCGAGGTCGAGGCCCAGCACGCTTCGCTCACGGGCGAGCGCGACGATCTCGTCGAGGCCATCAAGCGCCTGCGCCAGGGCATCTCGAGCCTCAACCGCGAGGCGCGCGAGCGCCTCACGCAATCCTTCGACGTCGTCAACAAGCATTTCCAGCAGCTGTTCATCAATCTGTTCGGCGGCGGCAGCGCGGAATTGCAGCTGATCGAGAGCGAGGATCCGCTCGAGGCCGGGCTCGACATCATGGCGAAGCCCCCCGGCAAGAAGCCGCAGACGCTCTCGCTGCTCTCCGGCGGCGAGCAGGCGCTGACCGCGCTCGCGCTGATCTTCGCCGTGTTCCTGACCAACCCGGCGCCGATCTGCGTGCTCGACGAGTGCGACGCGCCGCTCGACGACGCCAACGTCGAGCGCTTCTGCAATTTGCTCGACG